>CALALM010000454.1 GCA_937925565.1 uncultured Centipeda sp. | reverse complement strand
TGTTGTACACATCCATCTCGTCGATACGCGGCAGAGTATTATCGTTACGCTGGACGGGCAGGAAACGACGCCTGTTCATCCGGATGATATCGTCACCGTCAAATGCTCGGATGTGCGCGCGGGCATTATCAAATTCGAGGACAAGGACTACTATCAGACACTGCGTACCAAACTTTGGAGAAACTGCTAGGAGAGAGCGGCATGAAAAGTCGGCGCCACGAACTCATCAAGAAGATCATCGGTGAGGAGATCATCGAAACGCAGGAGGCACTCGCCGAGGCACTGCGCTCACGTCATATGCGCGTCACACAGGCGACCATCTCGCGGGATATCAAGGAGCTCTTTCTCATCAAGGTGCCTGCGGGCGGCGGACGCTATCGCTATGCCGTCTCCCCGCACGAGAGTGTGCGCTTCTCTGAGGGACGGATGAAGCGCCTTTTTAAGGATAATGTGACCGGCTGTGACTTCAGTGAGAATATCGTCCACGTCAAGACAATTCCAGGCGCTGCTGCGACGGTTGCCGCCGCGCTCGATGCCTCGGACTGGCAGGAGGTCATCGGGACGGTCGCGGGTGATGACAGTATTTTCGTGCTTGTCAAACCGAAGGATGCAGCAGAGGAACTTGTCACGCGTATTCAGGAATTCATTCGCTGAGGGGAGGGGACGTGATGCTGCAAAGTCTGCGTGTATGGAATTTTGCATTGCTTGAGGAGGTCACTGTCGAGTTTGGTGGCGGACTCAACATCCTCACGGGTGAGACCGGCGCGGGCAAATCCATCCTGATCGATGCACTTGGGGCAATCCTCGGACAGCGCATCTCGAGCGATGCCATCCGCAGTGGTGCAGATGCCCTGCGTGTCGAGGCGGTATTCTCACTCGATGAAAGCGATGAGGGACTGTGCTCCCTGCTCGCGGAGCAGGAGATTGAATGCGAGGACGAGCTGATCATCCTGCGCAAGGTCGCGCGCACGGGCAAGGGCTCGATTCTCGTCAACGGCAGCCATGTCACGCTGACCTTTCTCAAAAAGCTTGCCCCGCATCTCGTGGATATTCACGGGCAGAACGAGAACCTTGCCCTCCTGCGCGAGGATGCCCAGCGAAGCCTGCTCGAGGGCGGGGACAGTGATCTGCGCGTACGTCTTACGGCATATGCTGAGGTTTATGCAGACTGGAAGGAAAAGATGCGTCTGCGTGAAGAGCGCGCCGAGGAGATTGAAGATATCGGCGAGCGGCTGGACATGCTGCGCTGGCAGGAGAAGGAGATTGCCGAGGCAGAGCTGTGTGAGGGGGAGGACGAGGAGCTTGAGGCAGAAATTCGTCGTCTTTCCCATGCGGAGCGTCTGGTTGAGAACGCTGCCGAGGCAAGCGATCTGCTGAGTGAGGATACAGAGGAGGGGCTGGCCGTCCTGTCCACACTCGCACGCGTCACGCATGCACTTGATGAGATTGCACGCTATGACGACGGACTCGCGAACGCGCAGACAATGATCGAGGAGGCGTATATTTCTCTGCAAGAGGCGTCCTATGAGGTGCGCGATTACCTCGACGGCATCGACGCGGATCCTGTGCGTCTGGATCGAATACAGACGCGCATGGACGTCCTCGACCACCTCAAAAAGAAGTACGGTGGGACGATTTCCGCCGTACTGGATCGTCTTTCCTCTGTCAGGAGAGAACTGGAAAGCGTCGATAGCTTCGATATGGATATGGCGCAGTTGGACAAAGACATTGCCGCGCTGTATAAACAGATGAAAGCGATGGCGCGGGCTCTGACGCAGCGCCGGCAGAAGGTCGGTATGGCGCTCTCTGAGGATATCGTGCGCGAGCTGCAGGGGCTCGGCATGGAGAAGGCGCGCTTTCGCATCGTCGTTACCCCGGAGGAGAAGTATACGAGCTGTGGTGCGGACAGCCTCGCCATGCTCTTTTCGGCAAATGTGGGGGAGGAGGAAAAACCGCTCGAGAAGATCGCCTCGGGCGGTGAGCTCTCGCGCATTGCACTCGCGATCAAATCCATCGTCGCCGCACGGGACACGGGCGGGACGAGCATGGTGTTCGACGAGATCGATGCCGGCATCGGTGGGCGTACCGCACAGATGGTCGCCGAGCGCATCGCCTTTGTCGCGCACTACAAGCAGGTGCTCTGCATCACGCACTTGCCGCAGATCGCGTGCATGGCGGACGAGCATCTCTACATCGCGAAGAGCGTCAAGGGGGATGCGACCGTGACGCAGGTGGAGGCGCTT
>CALALM010000453.1 GCA_937925565.1 uncultured Centipeda sp. | reverse complement strand
AATCGGACGAAAAATCTACGCCAATCTGACGGACTTCATTTTATCAGTGGTTCCTATAGAAAATGATTGGAACAAGGGAGGTCATTATGGCTGACATACTGAAGGAGGGTCCGCGCCTCCGTCTGCGCCGCGCCGAGGCAGGGGACATCGACTATATCTGTGCTCTGCAGGAGGCGGAAGAGAACCGTGACTTCATCGTCCCGTTTTCGCGCGCGGATCACGAGACGATCATCACACAGGCAAAGGCGGCGGTGGACATCATCGTCGAGGAACACGAGACATCGGCACGCGTCGGTTATCTCCATGTCGGGGGGCTCCTGCTCGAATCGAAGGAGCAGGAGTGGACGCATGTTATCATCGCGAAGAAGGGGCTCGGCTACGGGCACGAGGCAATGAAGCTCCTCAAGGCGTGGGCGTTCGAGGATATGGACGCGCATCGCGCGTGGCTCGACTGCAAGGACTACAACGCACGCGCGCTGCATCTCTACGAGAGCGAAGGCATGGTTCGCGAAGCGCTCATCCGCGAAACGATCCTGCATCGCGGTGTCTATGAAAACCTCGTCGTGCTCGGCATCCTCGATCGCGAATACCGCGCACGCAAACGCGCAGGAATGGAATTATAAGGAAGGATGACATCATGCAAAACGATAAAATCAAACGGGTCTTTTTCGGCTGCGGCGCTACGCCCGATGCGGCGGAGTTCGGCGATGCCGCGACGTGCAGCACGCTCCGCTCTGTTTCGCAGAGCGGGCTCTTCCCCACAGAAAATCTGACGCGTCTCAGACTCTGCATCGACGGCTATATGGATGCGGAGGCCCGGCATGAACGATAAGGAACTCGTCACACGCGCGGCAGAGTTCCGCGCCCACGCCTACGCCCCCTACTCCGGCTTTGCCGTCGGGGCGGCACTTCTCGGAAAGAGCGGCAGGATCTACGGCGGTGTCAATGTGGAGAATGCCTCCTATCCCGTCGGTATCTGCGCCGAGCGTGCGGCAATTGCCGCCGCCGTTACGGCAGGAGAACACGAATTTGAAGCCCTCGCCGTCATCGCGGACAGCCCCGAACCATGTGCCCCCTGCGGCATGTGCCGCCAAGTGCTTGTAGAGTTTCCCATTGCGCGCATCATCCTCGCAAATACGGCGGGCAACCTGCGCATCCTCACTCCCGCCGATTTGCTCCCGTATGCCTTTGGAGCGGCTGCGCTTCCTTAAATGACTTCTGCAAAACAGGAATTTCTCTCTGCTGAAGCACATTGATGTATTTTGAAAGGAGTATCCCTTGACCATATTCTCTCATACACTCAACTTCGACAACCTTGTCGGTCTCCTCATCGTCCCCGCCTCCATCGTCCTCGCGGCACTCACAGCGGGCATCATCGCCGACCGCCTCATCCGCCGCTACATCAGTCACCATGTCGCAGTGGAGGAAAGCACATGGAAATATGTCCTCGTCCGTTCCATGCAGGGCGTTCCCATCTTTTTCAGCTTCATCATCGGTCTTTACTGGGCGATCGACGCTGTGGAGATCTCCCCG
This sequence comes from uncultured Centipeda sp., assembly GCA_937925565.1. Lineage (GTDB taxonomy): Bacteria > Bacillota > Negativicutes > Selenomonadales > Selenomonadaceae > Centipeda. Next base: position 1,322 of record CALALM010000453.1, on the reverse strand, counting down.
ACGCTCACGAAGCTGCTCTCCTACCTCCTCTTTACGAGCAACGTCTTCTCCATCACACGCGTCATCGCACGTACGGTCGATGGCGTGGTTACCATGTACTTCGAGCGCTCGGGCAAGAACCTCCCGAAAACGACCCTCCTCAACAGCATTCTCATCGGCGTCATCTACGCCATGGGACTCCTCGTCATCCTCCAGTACTACGGCATCTCCATCGCGCCGATTCTGACCGCGGCGGGCGTCGGTGGTATGGCGGTCGCGCTCGCATTGCAGGAGACGCTTGCCAACATCTTTTCGGGGCTGCACCTCATCCTCTCCAAGCAGCTGCGCATCGGTGAGTACATCCGCCTCGGATCGGGGGAGGAGGGGCGCGTCACGGACATCACATGGCGCTTTACCACCATCATCCCGCTCGGCGCGAGCAATACCATCGTCATCCCGAACAAGACCATCGCGGGCGCGAACATCACGAATTTCAGCCGGCCCACGCTGAACATCAACGTCAGTGTTCCCGTCGGTGTCGCGTATGACAGCGACCTCGCTGCCGTCGAACGCATCACCATCGAGACGGCAAAGGAAGTGCTTGCGCGGGTCGACAACAATCCGAACGTGGAGCCGCTCGTACGCTACACGGACTTCGGTGACTCCTCCATCAACTTCAAGGTCATTCTGCCCTCAAGTATGCTCGACAATCAGGACATCATCAAGCACGAGTTCATCAAGGCGCTCACCGACCGCTACCGCACCGAGGGCATTGACATCCCCTATCCCATCCGAACCGTCATACAGGAGAAGGCAGATTCTGCGGAAAACGATCCACAGGGCACCGCTTCATAAACACACAAAGACCAATGTTATCCACAAAATCCACAGTTTATCCCTAGGGAAACTGTGGATAACTTTATGTCCGTCATCGTGCCCGCCGTGCCTTTTCCCATCGGCATTGTCGGTCACAAAGCCCCCATTTTCCAAAAAATCCCTGTTGATAAGTTTGTGTATAAACAACTATATATAGTTTTCCTATTGACGAGCATCCACTAGATGTTGTATAATTCTCACGAAACGGCGAACCTTCGCCGAAGCGAAAAACGCGCCGTGAGTGCGCGCGAAAAAAGGAGAATGCAGCATGATCGTCAACGACATCAACGTCACAGTAAACGGCCTCTCGGATATCACTCCGCACGAGGTTGAGAACTACATTGCATATATTGAGGGACAGACCCACGAGAAGCTCGACCGTCTCTCCATCACGGGGACGGACGACGGTCGTGTCACCCTCGGCTATGAGATGCGCCAGCCGAAATTCGAGCGCGTCCGCCGCATCA
>CALALM010000452.1 GCA_937925565.1 uncultured Centipeda sp. | reverse complement strand
TTTATAGAGATTCTGCTCAAAAATATCCATCATCTTCTTGAAGTCGCTCATCTGCTTCTCGTAGTTCTGGATGAGCTTGCCCAATTCGCTGCGGTCCGTCTTGTCCGCCGCCACGCCGGAATGGCGCTCGAGCTCTTTGAGACGGCTGGTCAGCTTGTTGTAGAGGCGGGATGCGACACCGGTGTTGCTGTAGTCATTGTTCTCATCATCATACGAAATGATGCGGTGCACCGCATCCGGCTCTGCGGCAATCGCCGCCTTGAGCTTCGTCTCGTCAATCTGCAGATGCCCCTTCTGATCCTTTGCCGTGATGCCGATGGATGAGAGTGTGCTGTAACGTCCCGGCGCGGATTTCACCGGGTTGATGACCGCATCGCGCATATCGCTGATGAGGGAGCGGACATAGCTGTCACGATAGAGAAGCCCGGACTTTGCCTTTGCGTTCCACTTCTCGACCTGCTCCTTTGTCATGCCCTCTTCCTGAGACTTCGTGAGCACGCCGTAGTCCTTATGCCCCTTGTCGCCGTAGAGCTTGTTGAGCTCATCGATCAAGTTGTTGTACTCCTCGACGAATTTTTTGACGTTCTCGACGAGCTTGTCCTGATCCTGTGCGACATCGACCTGCGCGGGCGTACCGACAGGGGTTGCCTTCTTGAACGTGTAGGTGACACCGTTCACCTCCAGCTTGTTTTCCTGGAGGTTCGCGTAGTTGCGTCCGTCGATCGTGACGTTTGCGTTCGTCCCCGCAGCCGCCATCGAGACAGTCGTTGGGCTGCTCGTCGTGAGCGTCATGGGTGGAGTGATGGTGCCGCCGCTGACTCTGCCGAGCTTCAGGTTGTTCAGAAGGGTCGTCGTGTAGGTCGCGGAGCTGGAGGTCGTATCCACGGTGAGGTCGATCTTGTTGCTGTCACCCGTCTTGCTGTTGAAGAGGGAGAATCCGTCGGATACGGAATCATAGTTCGCGCGGATATCGAGCGCGGTCTTCTTGCCCGACGCCATATAGCGCGCGTTGTTGATGCGGTTTGCGAGGTCGTTCAGCGTAAGATCCTTCGTAAAGACCTCCTCTGCCGTAAACTTCACCTCGGTCGTGCCGGTGCCGTTCGAGATCTTGAAGCTGAGTGCCGTATCCCCGTCCAGCATGCCGACGGGACGCGTACCGCCCGAAAAGGCGATATCCCGAAGCTTCGTGCTCGTGAGTGCGGAAGGGTTGGAACGACCGATCTGCTGTCCCGTCGCCGTCATAAAGTAGGCGTTCGTTGCCGCCTGTGCAACCTCGACGGTGTGGGAGACGACACCTGCGTTCGCGTTCGCCGTCGCCGTCACGGCGTCGGAGAGCGAACTCGTCGTCGTCATTGGCTTCGTCGTGGAGCTCAGACGGTAGTCCGACATGCGGCTTTTGAACGTATTCGCCTTGTCATAGACGTTTGCATACGCTTCCTTGCGCCACTCCGTCTCGACTTCCTTTTTATAGATGTTATCATATCGTCTCTGATGGGACATCATCCCAACCTTGACCAACGACTCAACGTCAAGCCCCGATCCGGAAAGCCCGTAAATTCCCTTTGCTGATGACATATTTTTCCTCCTTCAATCCTTCGCCGTTCTTATGCCGTTTTGTCCAGGAAGGCACCGATCCAGTCATGTACCTTGATCATGTGTTCCACCATCAACTCGGGCGGGATCTCGCGCAGAACCTCACCCGTCTTCTTGTCGAGCATACGCACGGACATAACGTTGACCTCTTTGTGGTATTGGAATCGGAGATCAACGTTGATATTGCGCATGATTTCATTGAGCTGTTCCGTGATAAACGAGGTCTGTTCCTCGGTCAGCGGCTCATGCTGCTCCTGCGCTGCTGCAGCCTGCTCCTGCGCAGTTTTCTTGTCCTGCACATTTGCCGCAGAAGCGTCAATGCGCCGGGCGATCACCGCGTCACGCGTATCCGCCGCAGACGCACTCTGCGCGGGTGTATCCGCACCCTTCATTCCGCCGACAGCAACCGCTGCCAGCATAACATCCTGAACATTTTTTACGGTCATAAGGCAACCCCTCCGTGTGTCACCGGGAGTGGAAACATAACGCTCCCGCTCCGTTCTTCCTTGATAGATATTTCGACGTGTCAGTTCTTGGGCAATGCGCTGAGATCAACGTTTGCGGGCGCTGCCGCAGCCTTTTGATTCTCCTCCTGGATTGCGCGATAGATTTCGCCGCGGTAGATCTTTACACTGCGCGGCGCATCGATGGCAATGCGCACATTGTCGCCCTGAACCTCCACAATATTCACGACGATATGATCGCCGATCATAATCTGTTGTCTTGGTTTGCGTGTGAGTACCAGCATCACCTGTCCTCCTTGTCTTCGGGGAACAGGCGGTGTTTCGTTGTATACGGACCGCGGTCAAGCACAATCTGCTTTGCCTGCCGCGTCTTGGCATTGATGACGATCGGCGCCATGAGATTTGCCGTCAGATCGCGGATCTCATGCCCCGAAAGGGTGAGAATCGCATAGACCAGCACATCCTCGGGCGAGGTCAGTCCGAGCTCGGCTTCCACCTCATCATCAATGGTAAACTCATAGTCGGGGAAGAATACCAGCGGCATCGTCATCAAAAAGGCGAGTTCCGGCGTCTTGGCCGACTGCAGGAAGACATATGTACTGTCCTCCTCATAGGGGATGATGATAAACTCCCGTTCCTCCTCAAAGGCGGGGATTCCCGCTGCAAACCGGATAATGGACTCCTCTGCCGCCTCGATCTCGCCGAAACGGCTCGTCATAATCTTCTTCATCAGCGACTCCTGTTATATCACGCATAGATATCGTATTTACCTTCGCTGACCCAGCCGTGGATGTCCCCCTTTTGCTGTAGGTAGGTCTCGATGCTGCCGGGTCTGTAGTCGAAGCGTGCCTTTCCCTCCGTAGACCAACGGGGTGTTGTATGCCCGATCGTCGGTTCCCCGACCGCCTGCCCCACATCGAAATGGATCTCAGGCTCGGGGATGTGCGCAGCGACGAGCGTTCGCTGACGCGTGACACGGTCTTCCATATCGCGTTTCGCAAACTCAATGCCGACCTGACGCCCCGGCTTGGCACCGTCCTCGGCGAATGCCCACGCCATCTGCGTGTGCTTTGAGGTGCCCTTCTGCACCTCGCTCATACCGCGCTGCAGGTTCTCGCGGGCAAAATCCGTGTTGTTCGTATAGCCGTAGCTGTGCCGGCTGGGATAGGTGTCTATGGTCAGCCTTGGTTGCGTCGCCCCGCGATTGGAGCGCGCCTGCTGCGTCTCCTGTTCATAGCGCGGCTGTACTATGCCGGAATCCAACCGGCCCTGCTGCGCGTGAATCCCGATCATCGGAAACGTGTGGCGTATATTGAGATAGCGCATGGGCATAAAGGGCATCCTTTCCCGTTATGAAAATGCTGTCAAAAATCTTACCGCAGATAGTCTACAAGTGAAAGCGGCAGGATGCGCGAACCCATCGAGAGCGACATGCTCATGATGGTTTGGTGCTGCATCAGCTTTGTTGCAAGCTCTGGCACATCCGTCCCCGAAACATCCGTAATATCACGTGTGATACTCTCCTTGTGGTCGGTCAGGATACTCTTCATATCCGTATAGAGACCGCTACGTGCGCCCGTCTCCGTATGCGCCTGCAGGGTCACCTGATTCGCGACGTCCGCAAGCGTCACACCGTCCGAGCTGAGCCAATGCGCGTCACAGGCATTCGTCTTGGCATAGACGGTCAGCATATTGTTGACCATCGCCGTGCCCGAGGGGTCGTTCCCGGAATTCTTGTCATCGAAGAGATCGCGTCCGAAGATGTCCATGCCCGTCTTGTTGACCGTATCCGCCGTCGGCTCCGTCGAGCCGTTCTGCTTGACCATCGAGATGTAGCGCATATCGCCGTTGTAGGTGACGAGCTGCTGGCGCACAGAGGAGAATTTCAGCGTCACACCTGTGACAGCCGTGTTATCGGACCAGTTCACACCCTGCCCGGGATTGTTGACCAGTTCTCCCGTGTTCTTGAAGTTGTTTTTGATAAAGTTCGTGCCCGTTGTGATATTTCCGACACGATCCGCCGCAGATACGGTCTTGCGTCCGTTGGCAACGACATCCTTATAGCCTTCCTGCACAAATTCCTTCGTGTAGATATCGCCCGTCAGCGTATTGAGATAGTACGTCTTGCCGTCGCTGCCGTCGAGCGAGAGCATCTGGTGCAGGAAATCCGCACTGTTGTTGTTGCTCGCATCGTTGAAAAAGGCTGCCTGTCGGTCATCGAGGGTCTTTGTCACGCCGCGGTTCTTGAGATCTGCAGGACTCGACATGAGGAAGGGCTGCTTGAGATCCGCCTGCCCCGCAAAGATGTAGCGGTCGCCGAGCTGCGTATTACCGAGCGAGACCATCTGCTCAATGTTCGCCTTCATCTCGCGCGCAATCGCGGGCCAGTCGCCGCTCTTCTCGTCCTTATCGTCGTTCGCCGCCTGGATGGTCTTTGCCTTGAACGTCTTCTGGATGTCCTCCATCCCGGAGAGCGAGGTCTGCGTCGCGTTCATCCATGACAGCCCTGCCTTAACGCTGTCCTGATAGCGGTCATTCTCCCCCTCGGAGACATTGTAGCGCAGGTAGCGCGCGTAGTCCACGGAGTTGTCCGAAGGGCGGTGCAGCTTGCTGCCGTCGCCCTGCTCCATGAGTTTTGACTTCGTGTAGTCAAGCGCGTTCAGATCTCTCTGATAGCGCCGCACCATGTAGTTGCTGCTAATGCGAACCATAGGTCACCTCTTACCTTCCTACGACGCCCGTGCTGCTGATCAGGCGGTCGAGCATCTCATCCATTGTCGTGAGCATACGCGAACATGCGCCGTAGCCCGTCTGGAACTTGAGCATATTCGTCAGTTCCTCGTTCCAGTCAACTCCCGCAGTGGACTGTCGCCACTGCTCGATCTGCGTCATGAGATCGTCCTGCTGCTTGAGCGTCTTGTCGAGGTTCTCGGCATCCGCACCAAGCTTGCCCATCATACTGTTGTAGTACTGGTTGATCGAGACATTGCTGACGGCACGCTCTGTACCGCGCGGATTCATCGAGCCCGCCTGGTCGATGTTGAACAGCTTGCTCAGCTCGACCGCCATCGTGCCGTCACCCGTCCCGTTGACCCAGTCATCATTGTACGTGAAGGTCGAGGAGGTGAGGGTGAGCGTCGGTGTCACCCTGACCCCGCTCGCGTTTGTGATCTGGCGCGCGGCAACGAGGTTCTGTCCGCCCGGTACCGTCAGCTCGTCCGCAATCTTGAGCTCATTGATGACCTGCATGGATTTGAGTCTGTCCGGAGAGCCCGTGACATTCGTTGTCACTGTCGTCTGCGGGGGGGGACCTGCCGTGTGGGTACGCGTGAGCGTGGCGCCCGCCGCCTCCATATAGCGCTCATCCGTCAACGGATCCACATGCCATGTATACTGCATCTGATCGTAGGTGGTTCCGTTTGGGGATCGGAACCGGTTCTTTCCGAAGAAGTTCAGCCACGTCGTTGAATCCGCATCGATGCCCGCCCCCTGCTTGTGTACATCGTTGAACGTCGTAAGGAGTGTCGCCGAGATGTCGGCGAGTTTGTCGATGTACCCCTTGTCCTGTACGATCGTGTCCTGCAGTGCCTTCAGGACGCCGCTCTGCGGGACGTAGGCGATACCGCCCGCCTCCCGGATGCGCAGGGTGTAGTCCGGGATTCCGTACGCGACGTTGTTGATCGGCTCACTCATTTCGAGTGTCATCGCGCTCTCGCGCTGTACGAGTGACATGCCGTTTGAGACCACGGTGTACTGACCGTTTGCCTCTTCGTAGACATTGACATTCGTGATCTCGGAGAGCTTGTCCACGAGGAGGTCACGCTGGTCGCGCAGGTCGTTCGCCTTGCCGCCGTTCGCCTCGGAAAACAGGATGCTCTTGTTCAGGCGTGCGATCTCCTGTGTGATGCCGTTGAGCTTGCCGATCTGAACGCGCATCTCATCATACTGCGCGGTAATCTGATCCTGCAGCTGCCGTGCGCCCGTCTTGATACGGTCAACGAGGGTGTTGCCCTTCGTGATGACCGAGGTGCGTGAAGCCGAATCGCTTGCATAGTCGGAGAGGTTGACCCACGCCGAGTAGAACTGCTGCATCGCATTCAGGATGCCCGTCTTCTTTGCGTCATTGAAGACCGTCTCCACCTTGTCATAGTTCGTCTTGTACGTCTGATAGAGGCTCTGCGCCGAGTTCTCCGACCAGTACTGCTTGTCCGCGTAAACGTTGCGCGCACGGTTCAGTGCCACAACATCCACACCGCCGCCGACATAGACTTTGCCGTACAGGGAGGGGCGCTCCTGATAGTTCGTCGCCGCCGAATCCACGCGCTGACGCGAATACCCCTCCGTTGAGGCATTTGTGATATTGTGTCCGGTGGTGTCGAGCGAGAGCTGATTGTTCTGGATGCCCCGCACCATCGTATTGAGTCCCGCAAAAGTTGACCGCATAGATCCCTCACTCTTTCCCTATTCGATATCCAAATTATACATCCGCATCAAACATCGCAACCGCACGCCGTACCCCCGGTGCAGGTCCCGCAACGGGCTGCGATCTGCCGTACGTATCATCGGCAACCGTCCCTGAGATGACGTTGAGCTGATAGCTGACAAACGCCGCACTCTGTTGCAGGAGCTGCGCGCAGATCCGGACGCGTTCCCGCAGCTCCGACTGCCGCGCGCCGGCGGCTCGCAAAACGCGTTCTGCGGCAAGCCGTTTCTGCAGGTTCGGCTCACGGGCAATGAGGTCAGAGAGGCTTACCGCCCCCTCCCTCATCAAAAGTTCCGACTGCCGACGCGCAAGGGAGCGCACATCACTCAGGCTGCGCTCCGCCGCCGCTGTCGGCGCTGCAATGCCACCGCCCGAAGTACTCCTGCAAAGAGCCTCCCGCAGCGCAGCAAGGCGAAGCATCGCCTCTTCACAGGCGGCGAGCTGCTCCTTTAGGAGCACAAGCGCCTCACGCGTCTCATTCGTCATCACCGCTCACGCCTTATAGTCCAGATTTTTCTTCAGATGCCGCACCTGCTCACCGCCGGTGCTTCCATATACGGGATCGACAACGGCGCCGCCGATTCTGCCGAGCTGACGGTTCACCGCCATGAGCGCCCCCTCGATGAGGAGGGAGTTCGCCTCACTGAGCTCCTTCGTCTCTTTGACAATGAGGCTCAGCTTCCGACTTGCCGCGAGCACCGAGCGATGAACCTGCTCTGTCGGCGCAAGGAGCGCAAGCTCCTCCATATCCGTCTCGGCAGTGACCCCCGGCGTCTCCCGTGCAATCTGCGCTAGCTGCGAAAGGCGCCGCTTCTCGAGTTCTTGTACCGCCTTTGCGAGAAAATCTTCCTCGGCGGTCAGCTTTTCGAGGGTTGCCATATCGAGTGCGACAAGGACACCGCGCTTCTTTTCCTGCAGGGTACGGATCTTTTCATACTGTCGGTGCAGTTCCTCAAGGGTTGCCGCAAATGTATTCCACATGAGTGCGCCCCTGTATCAGTAGCGCATCGCGAGCATCTTTGCCGCAATGTCGGTCGATGCGGGTTCCTGTCCACGCGCCCGAAGCGCCTCCACGCGCTCGGGACGCACATCATCCATGCCGCGCAGTTTTTGCAGAATATCACCAAAGCTCTGCACCTCGCCCGACAATTCGAGTGCATCCGGGCGCTGCACAGCCCCTGCCGCATCCGGGCGGTATGCGCCTGATGGCTGACTGCCTGCATAAAGTCGGCTGACAGCCGCAACTGCATGATTGCTGATCAACATATTCTTCACCACCTATTTCTGCTCCGAAAAAGTTCGGAAGTCTTTCACATTCTTTATCGAAAAAAAAAGACGCGTACTTAAGGGCATTTTCCTAAGCACGCGTCTGCGCTTTTACTTATTTATTTTGTCACCGAGTGTCACATATCCGCGCCGACCGCTTGTGACATTAGGAGCAGGCTTTGCAGGCGCGCTGCTCTTCTTCGCGATCGCGGCGGTCAGCTCCTTGCGCATTGCCTTCTGGCACTTCTCACAGTACTGCCCCCGCTGAATGGGCGAGCCGCACTTCTCGCACGGATAGAAGAGTTCGACCCCCGTTGCCACGAAGCGCCCCTCGCGGATCATGCGCCGGATCAAAGGCTCCTGTGCGCCCGTTGCCTCAACGATCTCCGCGATCGTACTCTTGGGATTCTCGCGCACATACGTGATGATCTCCTTTTCCCACTCTTCTTCCTTTGCACGGCAATCCATGCAGATACGGGAATCGTTGATCGAAACAAATACCTTCCCGCAGCTTGAGCAGTTTCTCATCTTTCCTGCCATGGACTAAACTCTCCTCTCAAATAGCGGATCGGCAGATGTATGATCCGAAACTATCTTCCCATTCCCCCACATTTTACAACAGGATGCAGGAAAAATCAATAGTTCGGTAAACGCGTCAACGCTGCGGACGCCGCACAAAGAGACCGCCTTCGGGCGTCAGAATACGGCAGCTGTTCAGCACCACGGCGAGCGTCGCCGTGTTGTGGATCGCCGCTGCCGCGAGCGGGGTGATCGAACCGAGTGCACCGAGCAGCATCGCCGTCGAATTGATGAGAAGCGTTGCCTTGAAGTTCTGGTGCACGAGGTGCATCGTACGCTGTCCGAGCCGCAAAGCGTCCACAAGACGCGTCGGATCCTCCGCGTGAATCGTCACCGCAGACGACTCCGCCGCGATGTCCGTCTGCCGCCCGCCGAGCGAGACGCCCACATCTGCAAACGCAAGTGCAGGCGCATCGTTGATTCCGTCACCGACCATCATGACGGTGCCGCGCTGCTTGAGTTGATTGACGTAGCGCGACTTGTCCTCAGGCAGGATCTCCGCATGGTAAGAGTCCACGTCCATCGCACGCGCCACATCAGCAGCCACAGCCTTCGCATCGCCCGTCAGCATGACGATCTCGTCCACGCCGCAGCGGCGCAGCCGGTTCAGCGTCTTCTTCATCTTCGGGCGAATCGGATCCTCAATGCCGATGATGCCGATGAGCTCCGTATCGCGTGCGACATAGAGGATGTTTTTCCCCGTCGCTGCAGCAGCCAGCCCCTCGGTGTCCGCAATGCCGCTTTCCTGCAAAAAACGGCGGCTGCCGACACGCACTGTACCGCCCCGAAAGCCCTCGAAGTCCGGCACCTCGGCAAGCATGCCGCGTGCCACAATCGTCTTTGACGAGCGGTGCTGCGGCGCCTTCCATGCCTGCTCCTCCACATATTTTTGAATCGCAACGGCGAGCGGATGTACGGAGTGCTCCTCCGCCGACGCCGCAAGGAGGACGACCTCCTTCTCCGTCACGCCCGCCGCCGTGAGGATGAACGTGATCTCGGGGACGCCGACCGTCAGGGTCCCCGTCTTGTCAAGTACGACCGTATCCGTGCGCGCGAGTGCCTCAATGTAGTTACCGCCCTTGACGAGGATACCGCGCTTTGCCGCCGCCGCGATCGACGCCGACATCGCCGTCGCGGTCGAGAGTTTCAATCCACAGGAGAAGTCGATAAAGAGCAGGTTCAGCACGCGTCCCCAGTCGCGCGTTGCGCCGTAGACAATCGCCGCACCAAGAAAGGATACGGGCACGAGGTAGTTCGCCATCTGATCGGCAAAGTTCTGCACGGGCGCGCGGCGCGTCTGCGCCTCCTCGACGAGGTGAACAATGTGTGCCAGCGAGGTATCACCGCCCACCTTCTCCACCGCGATGACGAGTTCGCCCGCCTCGACCACGCTGCCCGCGTACACCGGCGCGCCCTCGTGCTTCATCGCGGGCGCCGATTCCCCCGTGATGGACGCCTGTGTCACCGCCGCATCGCCGCGCAGCACACGTCCGTCGATCACAATCTTTTCGCCTGCGTGCACCGCGATCGTATCACCGGGGCGCACCTCCTCCACGGGCACCTTGCGCTCCACCTCGCCGTCCGAAGTCTCCTCGACGAGCCAGACATCGCGCTGCCCGAGCGAGAGCAGCCCCGAGATATGCGTGCGTGCCTTTTCCGCCGCGTAGCTCGTCAGCATCTCCGCGCCGTTGCTGAGGGCGAGCAGCATGAGGCTGGACTCCGGCTTGCCCGCGAGCACGGAGGCGATCACTGCCGTTGTCGTCAGCGTGTCCGCGTTCGGCTGACGATCCTGAATCAGTCCGCCGATTCCCGTCTTGATGAAATTGCGCGAGATGCCGAGGACGAACAGTGCGCGCAGGATCTTCATCGAGGCAAAGAGCTCGGGCGCGGTGCGCCGCAGCAGTTCCATCGCCGCAAAGCCCGCAAGCGAGATCACGGCATCGCGACGAAACTCCGCGAGGCGCTCCGTCGGCGTCACGGACTTCTCTGCCGCGTCGCGCACGGCGCGCTCTGCCGTCGCCAGAATGCGTACCGTCGGGATCTCCCCCTCGTGCCAGAGCTCGATATGGGCATCGCGCACGGATGCCGCCGTTACCGCAGGGAAACGACGCAGGCGCGCGGCAAGGCGTAGGGCATCCTCACGCGGGAGGGCAGTGCTCAGACGAATTCGCGTATGTACAAGCTTCATACCTTCCATCCTCTCATGAGCGTCAGTGCCCACCAGAGCATCTGCGAACCCGACGGCGTATTGTTCGTGAGCAGGAGCTGGCGAATCCCGCGCAGGACAAAGATCACCGCGACCAGCGAACTGAGATCAAGCGCCCCGCCCGTGTGCCGCTGAATCCAGCCGCTGAAATCACGCACCGAGCGGCGCACGCTCTGCGCAACCGTCGCAGGCGGCGGTGCGGTGCGCCCCTCTGCAAAGATCGCCTCCAACCCCTCCGCGAGCACGAGGATATGCGCCTCATCCTCCGGCGGGTAAATAATGAGAATGCTGCCGGACACCGCGTTTGCCCGCAGAGCCGTCACAAACGGGAGACGCGGCAGAAGCTCCTCAAGCACCTTTGCGAACTCCGGTGTCAGATACGGCGTCCGATAGCGGCGTCGTCCCGACGATGCGTGCACCACAGCAAAGGGAGACACCGAGGGATCGCTTGCCCGCTGAGGAACGGCATTCTTATCCGACGCGCCCGCATGCAGGAGGGGAGTATTTCCACCCATCCGCCCCATGCTGCCAAAGAGACTCGAAAATGCAGACGCACCGCTCGAAAAATTCCCGAGCGATGCAGCGCCCGACGACAGATTGCCGTCCTGCATCGCGCGCCCGCGTCCTCCGCCCATGCCCTGCCCGGCAAAGCCGGACGTACTGCCCGCGCCGAGCATCTGCCGCAGCATATTGGCAACGGATGCGCCGAGCATCAACCCTGAGACGTAGTTCATGATGCCCGCCTCCTCACGTGCGTGCGCATATAGTCCTCTACGCGGCGCAGCTCCGCATTCCTGCGCAGGCGCTCCGGCTCGTACGTAATGAGGATCGAGCCCGTCGCGATATTCGTATCCACACGCTCGATCTCTGCGAACGTGCCAAGATGTGCCTGCACCTGCTTCTCCAGCGCCG
>CALALM010000451.1 GCA_937925565.1 uncultured Centipeda sp. | reverse complement strand
AACATTGCGGTTCCACATCTTCAAGTATCTCCTCCACATAGTTGGGCAGGGCAAAGGCAGCCGCGTGAAGCTTCGTATTGTAGTAACGGGTCTTTATACCGAGCGACTTCCATCGCGCAAAGTCCACGCCCTCCACGGGGCGACGGTTTTTGGACGAAAATCCGAAGAGCCAATGCCCTGACGGATAGGACGGTATATGCACCTGATACACACGGCTGAATGGAAACGAATGAACAATGCGCTGATGCATCCGCTGCATCGCATAGGCATCCTGCTCGTAGAAAGGGCTCTCATGCTGATTGATCATGATGCCGTCGCTCCGCAGAGCCTTGAAGCAGTTCCCGTAGAACTCCTTCGTGAACAGCCCCTCGCCCGGTCCGAACGGATCCGTCGAATCCACGATGATGAGATCATAGGCGTCGATGGGCTTTCGCACAAAGCGCAACCCGTCCTCGTAGTGGATGCTGACACGCTCATCGGAGAGCCCCGAGGCAGTAGAGGGCAGATACTCGCGGCAGACGTCGACCACCATCTCGTCAATCTCCACGAGGTCGATGCGGCGTATGGTCGGATAGCGCAGGAGCTCACGCACCGTTCCCCCATCGCCGCCGCCGATGACGAGGATATCTTTCGCCTCCGGATGAACGCACATGGGCACATGTGTGATCATCTCATGGTAGATGAACTCATCCTTCTCCGTCAGCATCATATAGCCGTCAAGCGTCAGAAATCGCCCGAACTCGGGCGACTCAAACACATCAATGCGCTGAAACTCGCTCTGTCCGCTGTAGAGCTGATGATCCACGCGAATCGAAAAGCGTACATCGGGCGTATGTTGTTCCGTATACCAAAATTCCATGTCTATCTCTCCGTCATCACATTGAGACGCTGTATGCTCATATCCTCCGGTCCCGTGATTTGACAGCCCTTTTTCCTTGCATAGCGAATGTAGGTCAGGATGTCCTCCGTGATCTGCTCCCCCGGAGCGAGAATGGGAATGCCCGGCGGATAGCACATGACGAACTCACTGCAGATGCGTCCACATGTTTCTGCAATTGGCAGCGACTCCTTCTCCGCGTAGAATGCATCTTGGGGTCCACAGATGACAACGGGGTCGATGTACTCCATCTTGAGCGTTTTGGAGGGATCCTTGCGGTAGTTTCGCCGGATCTCAGCAAGTGCCGCGACAAGGCGTTCGATGTCCTTCGGACGATCTCCGACGGACACATAGGCAAGCAGATTCGCGATGTCGCCAAACTCCGTCTGAATGTCATAGTCATCACGCAGGATGTCGTAGACCTCGACACCTGCGAGTCCTGTCGGGCGCGTGAAAATGGACAGCTTTGTGGTGTCAAAATCGTAGACCGCCGCGCCGTCGATCAACTCGCGCCCATAGGCATAGTAGTCCCCGATTGCATTGATCTCATCACGTGCATAGGCGACGAGGTCGATGATCTTGTCGATGACCTCGCGTCCGCGCAGCGCAAGATTGCGGCGGCTGATATCGAGGCTTGCCAGAAGCAGATAGGACGCGCTCGTCGTCTGCGTGATGTTGATGATCTGATGAACATAGCCGAGCGGCATCGTGTCAGCGCAGAGTAGGATGGAGCTCTGCGTCAGGGAGCCGCCGGACTTGTGCATGCTGATTGCCGCCATATCCGCACCCGCATCCATTGCCGACACAGGGAGACGATCACTGAAATACAGATGCGTACCGTGCGCCTCGTCCACAAGTACCTTCATGCCGTGCGCGTGCGCCAGATCCGTAATCGCGCGGAGATTGGAGCAGATGCCGTAATAGGTTGGATTGTTGACAAAGACCGCCTTGGCGTCCGGATGTCGCTCAATCGCTGCGGCGACATCCTCCACACGCATACCGAGCGCAATGCCAAGCACATCGTCGATGCCGGGATTCACATAGATCGGGATGGCGCCGCAGAGAATCAGAGCGTTGATGGCACTCCGGTGGACGTTCCGCGGCATGATGATTTTATCCCCGCGCCTTACTGCAGAGAGCACCATTGCCTGCACGGATCCCGTGGTGCCGCTCACCATGAAGAATGCGTGTGCAGCGCGAAACGCCTCTGCAGCGAGTTGTTCCGCATCCCGAATCACCGAAACCGGATGGCAGAGATTATCGAGCATTTTCATGGAGTTCACGTCGACATCGAGGCAGGTGTTTCCGAGGAATGCCGTGAGCTCCGGATTCCCGCGCCCGCGCTTATGTCCCGGCACATCAAAGGGAACAAGACGTGCACGCTTCATCCGCTCAAGAGCCTCCTGAATGGGAGCACTCGTCTGAGAGAGATACGGCATTATTTCGCCTCCGAGAGAAGTTTGGAAACGAGGTCGTCATAGCGATAGTCCCCTGCAAGGTCTTTGCTCTTCACCCAGCGCACGGCCTCCTCCACATCCTTCTCCGCCGGAAGTCCCGCAGGACGATAGGGTCTCAGTTCAAGGGCATCGCGTGCGGGTGCAGGAAAGCCGCTCTTTTCCATCACGAGGTCAATGTAGTCTGCACGCGGTGTATTGTTAAGATACTTGACCGCTTTGTCATAGGCGTGGTACATTGCACGAATGGACTGCCCTTTATCCTTGATCGAGGAGTCCGTAAACACGATCACGCCCGGATTGATCCCGAGATCCCCCGAGCCGGTAATATAGCGACTTCCCGATGCCACGGCAACGCTCGCCATCGGTTCAGGCAGAACAGCCGCCGCGAGATTCCCGCTTTGCAGCATCTCGAGACGCACGGGAATCTGCGGAATGACAACCTTGGAAACATCCTGCTCCCCCATGCCGTTCACCGTGAGAATTTCATCCGTTACATATTCGATGATCGTATTGCGCGAGATGGCGATCTCCTTTCCGCCAAGATCTGCGGCAGATGAAATACCGGCCGTACCGCCCGCAACGAGATTGTAATTCCCGTCCGTATAGGAGGTTGCATGCACGGAAAATCCACCCGAGCGCGCAAAGATGACGGCGAGCAGATCGGAGACCGCGCCGTCAAGATTTCCGCTCTGAAGGGCTGCGTCTCGCTCCATTGCACTCTTGAAGGGAACGAGTTCGACTTCGACACCCTCCTCCGCAAAATATCCGCGCTCTGCGGCAATGATAAATGGAATCGAGTCCGTATCAGGCATCAGGCCTATGGTCAGTTTTGAAAGCTTCGCGTCCTTCGTCTGTGGCTCCGGCTCCGAGCCACAGCCTGCGACAAGGAGAAGCATCAACGAGAGCGCTGCAACAAGAAATCTCTTCATTGTATCTTTCCTTCCCGATCCTCGACAGATCCTGCATGTTCCTTCGCCATATGTTCACAGAGATAGCGCAACGTCCACAGTGTATTGTACGGCGTAACCGCAGATTTATACGTAATGCGCGGAATGCCCGCATCCTGCAGTGCCTCCAGCACCTTTGTCAGCCGCTTGCCCTGAATGTGTTCCAACAGCAGAAGGCGGTGCGGAAAATCAAAAGCCGTATTATCTTCCTGCACAGGCGGAGCAGGCTTATACCCCTTGATGCCAAGCAGCCAGCCGATCTTTTCACGCCATGCATCCGCTGCGAGAATCTGCGCGCGAATTCCAAGCGCACGAAATACATCCTGTGCCGTACGGATCTGATCCTCCGGAAATTGATAGAGCAAGACGCGCTCTTCTTTTCTCATCATCATTTTTCCCTTACTTTGCAGAAAGTCCGCGCATAAGGAGATATGTTACAAGTTCATCCAGAGAAACCTCTTCCTCAAGCATCTTCTGCTCGAGCGATGCACGCAATGTTTTCGGTAGGCGTACGGTCAGGAATCCCGAGAGCGGCGGCGTCGGCGCGGGTTCAACCGGCGGTACAGGCTTTTGTCCCTGCTTTTTTTTGGATTTTGCAGATGTCTTTGCGGTTTCCTCGACAGGATTATCGGGCGATTCCTTCTTCTTACTCTCTGCCGCCTGTTTCTTCTGCTCCAAAGTCTTTGCTGTCTGTTCCACAGCGGGCTTCTGCTTCACGCCCTTATCCTCCGACGATTTTTTCTTTATCACGGTCTTCACCTCTGCATTCTTTTGTGTTTTTTTATTCTTTGCTGTGCTCTTTTCGGGCTTTGACTCCGGCGGATAGACGAAAAATTCATTATAGGCATTGCGCAGATCTTCGCTTGCCTGCTTCGTTCCAACGCCGATGATGTAGGAGGGAGCCTCAGCGTTCAAAGACTCAGCAATGCGTACGAAGTCCGAATCCGTCGTAATGATGAAGTACTTGCGCACGCCCTCTTGATAGAGGATCTGTGCCGAATCATAGAGCGCCGAGTCCAGCGAATTCTTTCCATAGAATGTCCGGCTGATCTGACGAAAGGTCAAATCTGGATACTCCATGAGACGATCCCAGCGCTTCTGTTCAGGATGTGCCTCCCAGTCAGAAACCACGATCATGCGTCCGGGTTTGTAGCGCATAGCCTTATCAATCGTATATTGAAGCATTTCAATCGGTGCATTCTCAATATCATAGAGAATTGCTACGGTATCATTGCTCGAATCGAGCATACTTTTTCTCCTCACTCCACTTTATCACCAAAGGAACGCTTGGCGCGCTGCACGAGGAACGATGCCTCTGCCTCAAGGACTTCCGCCTGACGCAGACTGCTCTCTGCGCTGCGGATCGTGGCTGCATTTTTGTCTGTCATCCACGAAGCATAGCCCTGTGCATAAGCAATGTGGAGATCACAGATCTTGAGGCGGAGCTGATGCAGACTCTGCATACTGCGGGGAACGGAAACAGCAGCAAGCTCATCTTTGCGCTCCTGCCAGTCGACAAGGATATCCTGCTCCATAATCTGGCGTGCCATATCCCGCGTTGCCTGACTGCCAAGAGCTCCCGCTCCCAGCACAGAGTAGAGCCGCAGCTGCGCAGCCCCCGATGTCTGGTCATGTCGTGCTATAATCGCATCTGTTTCCTCCAGGTAAGCCTCGACGCGCAAGCGCCGCGCCTGCTCGAGCAACACGGCATACTCATGCAGGTTCTGGATGGAAACAACCTGCCAGTCTCCTTCCTCGGAGGGAGCAAGCAGGATCTTGAACGTAAAATCAGCGTCTGCCTCGCCCTGATGTGCAACGATATCTGCCTCTGCTGTCTGTGCCTCCTCATCACGCGTCAGACGCGCAATCTCGCGGAATGTCAAATCGCGTACACCGATACGGGAGAGAATACTCTCCGTATCAGTTCCCTCCTCGATCGCATCTGCAGAAGGCCATTCGCCCGTCGTCAGACGCGTATGAACTGCGTCTTTGAGCATATTGATGAATGCAGGCTTGAGCATTTTGGAGAAATCCTCAAGTGCCGCAGATGCCTCGCGGGAATGCCCAAATTCGGCGTCCATTGTCCCGCGCATAAAATCATCATAGCCTGCGTCAAGTACTGCATCCAAACGGACATGGCGCAGAAAGAGTGCCTCATCGTTCCGGTCAAGCGCATCCTCAATCGCGTGAAGCGCATATTCCGGCGTCTTCGTATGGACACGGAAATACCAAAAGAGTCCCCCCAGCAGCAGGAGCACCGCAGCAACTGCCACAATGCTGAGCTTCAGTTTCGTCGCACTGCTCATCATACGAATTCCCTCCCCGTATCAGATCGACGGATCAAGCGATCACCTCATCGATGACCCCGCCGCCAAGTACGATATCTTTCTCGTAAAACACAACGGATTGTCCCGGAGTCACGGCACGCTGCGGCTGCGCAAAACGAACCCATACGCTCTTTGAATCGCGTGGCGTGATCTGCGCCGGAGCTTCCCTCTTCCCGTAGCGGATCTTTGCCTGCACCGAGCGCTCTTGATCGAGTCCGTCCCACATCGTCCAACTCAGATCCGAGGCAATGAGTTCACACGCATAAACCTCGTCCGCTGCTCCAACAATGACCTGATTTTTCACAGCATCCAATGCGGTCACGTAGAGCGGCCGCGGTGCCGCAATGCCTAGCCCCCTGCGCTGGCCAATCGTATAGAATGCAACCCCCTCATGTCTGCCGCGCACATTTCCCGTCCGATCAACGATATCTCCCTCACGGGCACACTCTGGACGCTTTGCCCGCAGATAAGCTTTGTAATCATCGCGCGGAACAAAGCAGATCTCCTGACTCTCTGCCTTATGTGCAACGGGCAGATGATATTCCTCCGCCATACGGCGCGTTTCGCTCTTGCTGAAACTTCCAAGGGGGAGCAGAACCTGTGCCAATGTACGTTGATTGAGGTGATAGAGCACATAGGACTGATCCTTTTCGAGATCGAGCCCCTTGCGCAGACGATACGTCCCTGCTTCATCGCGATCAATGCGCGCATAGTGCCCCGTCGCAACATGGGATGCTCCGAGTTCGCGTGCCTTATCGAGCAGCCCCTCAAATTTGATGTGTCGGTTGCAGGCAATGCATGGATTCGGGGTACGACCACGCAGATATTCATCCAAAAAATAGTCAATCACCGAGCGTTCGAAAGACGCTGTAAAGTCCATCACATAATACGGAATGGCAAGGACATCTGCCACGCGACGCGCGTCATCGACACTGCTCAGGGAACAGCAGCTGCGGTCATCGGGAACTGCATCACGATTCTCATCCGAAAGTCGCATGGTAACGCCCACCACATCGTATCCCTGCTCCAAGAGCAGAGCCGCCGCGAGTGAACTGTCCACCCCCCCGCTCATGGCGACCACAACGCGCCCTTGATTCCTCATATGCTTCACTGATAAAATTTCTCCCGATTTCCTTAAGGAACCACTTAATTTCTCGTTTAGTATAGCATTCGTGCCTAGGAAATACAAGAATTTGTATTTGAGCCGTAACTCTACACAAAAGATGATTTTTTTGTTAAAATATGAACGTAAGAATTGTGCGGGGAGGGCTTATATGCAGGTCGTTGGCATCATTGCCGAGTACAATCCCTTCCACCACGGGCACGAATTCCAAATCGCGGCTGTACGTCGGCAATATCCGGGCGCTCACGTCATTGCCGTCATGAGCGGCAGTTTCACCCAGCGCGGCGGTCCGTGCATTCTGGACAAATGGACGAGAGCCCGTCATGCCGTGACGGGCGGTGTCGATCTCGTGCTCGAACTGCCCTTTGTCTTTGTCTGCCGCAGTGCACAGGACTTCGCACGCGGGGGCATATCGCTCCTCTCACAGCTCGGGATCGTCCGTCATCTTGCCTTTGGAATGGAGGCAGAGACTCTTGAACCGCTTGTAAGATTGGCAGCACAGATCGACTCCGATGCGGTGCAGGAACGGCTGTGCAAACATATCGGAGATGGGCTTTCCTACGCGGGGGCGCTCACCCGCGCACTGATAGCAGAAACGAACACATCCGAGGATACGATGCGTGCGCCAAACAATATTCTCGCCATCGAATATCTGCGCGCATTGCGCGTGACTGCACCAAACATCGCCCCCCTTGCGATCCGACGGACAGCGGCACAGCACGGCGATGTACGGCTACATACCGGCATTACGAGCGCATCTTCCATCCGCAGGGCACTTGGGAAGTCCCCCCGTTGGCAGCAGCTGGCGCAGACGGTGCTGCCGACCGTCCTGGATGATCTGAAGGAAGGGCATGAGCAGGGACTTCCACAAGAAGACAGACTGCTCGAACTTCTACGCTATCAGCTCCTTGTGATGGACGCACCCGCGCTTATGAAAATCTACGGCATTTCGGAGGGGATTGAGCATCGTCTGATCCGCAGTCTGGAAACGACGGCGGATTATCGGTCATTCCTCGCGGCAGCAGCCACGAAACGCTGTCCTCAGAGCCGGATTGCCCGCCTCATCGTTCACCTGCTCCTGCACTTTAAGAAATCGCAGGCACGAGAATTCGATGAAGAAGGCGTGGTATACATTCGCCCACTCGCATTCAATCCACGCGGACGGGAACTCCTACGCGCAATCAAACGCGCCTCCCCCCTCCCCGTCATTACGCGTACAGCAGCGTTTCTCACAAGTGATCAACGCGCTGAACACACCGCAGCACTGTCGCCGCTACAACGCATGCTTGCCTTCGATACCCGTGCAACGGAACTGCGCAGCCTCATGTTGCCGCAGGGGTACACACAGAATCCCCGCACGGATTTTATCACGTCCCCCACATTTCTTCGATAGAGAAAGGAACGTATTATGAGCCGGAATTTGAAGCTTTCAACACTCTTTGTCCTGAATTCCTTGGAGCGAGATCCCATCCTCAGCTTCCTTGAGTGGGACGCAGACGATACAGAGATTCAAGCGGAGTGTGTTGGACGTCTCATCCGTGCTGCAGAAGACCTCGGACTCAGCGGTAATTTGCTTCCTCGCTATCTTCTTCACGTCCTCACACATAAGGCGAATATTGTTTCAGAGACGATGGAGCGAACGGGCTTACCCCCGGGAAGCAGTCTGCGGCAGGCTTTCTATCAGGATATCGAACTTCTATACGCGTTGCTCACCAAGCCAACAAGCAACTTTCTTGGAGAAAGACTGTTGGATGATTATGAGCCAACCAAGAACATATACGACAAGAGTGAGGATTTCCTCCTGCCGTGGATCGAGGCGGCCCAGACACCGCGTGACTATGCTGATGCACTGCTCACTTTTTACGCCCGATACGGCTATGGTGAACTTGCCGCATATGTGGTCTTCCATTGGAACGACATGACGCATAATCTGCGCGGTGTCGAGTATTTCGAGTGGACGCAAATGCAGGATCTCATCGGCTATCAACGCCAGAAAGATCAGCTTATACAAAATACACGTGCCTTTGTGCAGGGCAAACCGGCGAATCACGTCCTCCTTGTGGGCGCTCGCGGTACGGGCAAGTCCTCTGCCGTCAAGGCGCTCGTCAGCGAGTTCGAGGACTGCGGACTGCGTCTTGTTCAGGTGACAAAGGCTCAGCTGCACCATCTGCCCGAGATCATGGACAGGCTACGGAATTATGCCAGACGGAAGTTCATCCTCTTTCTCGATGACATCTCGTTCGAGGACTCTGACGCTGAATTCAAGGCGGTCAAATCCGCCATTGAAGGCAGTGTCTCATCCTGTCCTCTGAATGTACGCCTCTATGCGACCTCGAATCGCCGTCATCTTGTGCATGAGACATGGCGGGAACGCGAGCAGGATGAAATCTATCGCGATGACAGCATCAACGAGACCGTCTCGCTCTCGGATCGCTTCGGACTCGTCATCCACTATCATACGCCCAATCAGGAGGAGTATCTTGCGATCATCGACCACATGCTTGCACAGAAGGGCATCCATCTCTCACCCGAGGAACTGCGCATTGCAGGGCTGCGCTGGGAGATGACGCACAGCGGACGCAGCGGGCGCACGGCGCAGCAATTCGTCGCCCACTACCTCGGCATCCACTGAGAGCGTCAGCAATAAACGGAGAGCGCGAGCGGCAGCGTCCGCACGCGCAGCGGAAGCAGAGGTCCGCATTCTCCGTCGATATCGCTGGAGAGTTCTTCCTCCGCGCGAATCTCAAAGGATTTTGCCTGAATGTGCAGGATGTTCTCCCGCTCCGTCACCGGTTTCCCAGCAAACAGGTCTGCCGCAACAGACATAAACTGCGGCAGACCTGTTTTTTTGACGGCCAAAAGGTTGAGCATGCCATCGTCAATGGCGATGTTCCGACCGATCTGCTTCATTCCCGCCACAACGGGGCTGTTTGCAATGACAAACAAAAAGATATCCGCGTCATACTTCACATCATCTGCCGTGATCCGAACAGAGAAGGAGCGCAGACGCGGAATCTCGCCAATACCTTTCAGATAATAGGCCAGTTTGCCCAAGGTGTTCTTGTAGCTGGACTTCACCTCGTGGGCAATGCCCGTGAGGACACCCGCACTGACGACATTGACAAAGTACTGCCCCGTCCCTTCGATCATCCCAAGATCAACCCGTCGTGATTCATCTGCTGCAATGCGCTCGATGTAGGACTCCCAGTCCCAGATCCCGAGATGCGTCGCAAAGTCATTCGACGTACCGCTACCGAGAATCCCGAGCGGGACATCCGTATCGGACTCCATCATCGCATTTACGACGGCGTGCACCGTACCGTCCCCACCTGCGGCAAGCACACCGTCCGGACACGTCTCTCGGAGAAAGCGTCCGAGGTGATCCTGTCCGCCCCCACGCGTACGATAGGGACAGAGCACGATCCCATGCTGCTGAAACAGATCGATCAGGGCGTCGAGCTTCCCTTTGAAAAGCGCATGACCCGAAACGGGGTTGTAGATCAGCCCTAGTTTTTTCATGCCTTAAAAACTCCAATCCGCTGCAAGAATCGAATTCCGACACTGCCGATCATCGGCAGACGGCGCAGATCCTCCTCAATGAGGGCACGCAGGAGAATCATCGCTGCGACGTAGATCGCACAGCCAAAGAACACCGCACCAAACGTGGAGATTGCGAGAATCCCCCACCATTCGAGCGTCCATCCGTAGAAGAGATAGACAGCTCCCGCCATGATCGCGGCGGCACAGATCGTCTTGATGAGCTGTAGCAGCTCGATCCGATAACCGATAAAGCGATAGATAAAATAGAGATTGATGAGCGCGGCAACGCCCATATCGGCTGCCGTTGCCCACGCCGCGCCCATGATGCCGAGCCATGGGATCGCCGTGAGATGCCAGTTCAAAAAGACCTTTGCCGCCGCCGCGAGCAGCATATTTACCATTGGAATCGTCGGATGCCCGAGCCCCTGTAGGATGCCCGTCGACACCTGATGCAGCCCGAGCAGTATAATGCTCACCGCCGAGATCATGACAGCGGGACCCGCGCCCGGTGCATTGTAGATCAGTGTTGAGATCGGCGTCGCTAGAATAAACACGATAACGAATGCAGGAAAGCAAACGAAATTCGAAATGCGTACCGATGCTGCTGTCTGGTCGTAGACGCGCGCCCGATCGTCGAGTACACGTGACTCCGAGATCGCAGGCACAATGCTCATCGCCATCGATGCAGTCAGAATGGTAGCGAGGTTGACGAGCGGCACAGCCATGCCGTTCAGATAACCGAAAAGCTCCGTTGCCTCACTGATGCTGTAGCCTGCCGCCTCAAGTCGCTGCGGCACGATCATGAGGTCGAGATTCGACACGACGGGCAGCATAATGCTCGCCGCAGATACAGGCAGTGCCAGCTTGAAAATGCGTTTGATGATGGAGCTCCGAGACTCGTAGTCTGCGCCCGGCATAGGTTTTAACTCCGTGCCATAGTCACGTACAATGTCACGTTCCAGCTTGATGTGAAAGTAAACAAGCACGATGAGTCCCGAGACCGCTCCCGCAAAGGCACCGAGTGAGGCACCCGCCGCCGCATAGTCGAGTCCCCACGGCATCAGGAGGCTCGCGAGGACAATCATCGTCACCACACGGAAGATCTGCTCCACAATCTGCGACACCGCCGTCGGCGTCATACGTTGCCATCCTTGCAGGTAGCCGCGCGAGCTGGCAAGCAGAGTCACGAAAAAGACCGTCGGTGCCAGCACTACCACAGCCTTGTATGCGCGCGCATCGCGAATCAGCTGCCAGTCGATCAGCCAGTCCGCCGCCAGATAAGTCAGAGCAGAAAAGAGCAGCCCCGTAAAGAGCATGAGTAACATCGAAATGCGAAAGATGCGCTTGGCACCGTATATATCACGCAGCGCCACGCGTTCTGCCGTAATGATCGAGATAGCGACGGGCACACCAGCCTGCGAGACCGTCATGGCAAAAAAATAAATGGGAAAAGCCATCTGATATAATCCAATTCCCTCACCACCGAGGATACGGGAAACGAAGATCCAGTTGAGCGAACCGATGACCTTGACGACAAAACCTGCGATCGTCAGGACGAAGGTTCCCTTGAGGAAGGATTCTCCCTTGCTGCTTTTCCCTTCAGCAACATCTATCTCACAAATGAGAAACACCGCCTCAATACGATATTTAAAGATATAACTACTCTTATTGAATTATATCATATGCCATCCTTTCGAGCAATTGCACTTTTCTCAAAATAAAACCTCCCGCTGTAGGTTTGTCAAAAATTTGTTACACAAGCGAGAAGAAACGAAAGAACCTCACAAGGAGATTGGACAGCTCCCAAGATAGAGGACAAGCAAGAAAAACCCTCCTGTTGTAGAATAATAAGTACAGCAGGAGGGTTTTGTCATGCCTGGGAAGTATACGAAGATAGAGATGTTGTCGGATGAAATCTTTCGTCGGGGCGCTGTCCAATATATACACACAGGAGGCAGTTCAATATAATTTCAGCCGCGTGATTTCTTCACGGCGGCAAAGCCTTTTTCGGCAGCGGCAATCGTACGCTCAATGTCCTCTGCCGTATGCGCGCCTGAGAGGAAGAGCGTCTCGAACTGCGACGGCGCGAGGTAGATGCCATCATCGAGCATTGTGTCGAACCAGATGCGGAACGCATCTTGATCCGCTGCTTCTGCATCTGCATAGTCATAGACCTCGCGGTCGATAAAGAAAATACCGAACATCGATCCCGCCTGATGCGCACAGATCGGAACGCCCGCATCCTTTGCGGCGCGCTGCCATCCGAGGAGCAGATCCTTCGTCTTGATCGTCAGCTCGCGGCTGTAGTCCGCTCTGCCTTCCTCGGGTTCTGCTGTGAGGATCTTCAGTGTCTCAATGCCCGCCGTCATCGCGAGCGGGTTGCCCGAGAGCGTTCCCGCCTGATAGACGGGTCCTGCCGGCGATACCCGATCCATGATCTCACGCCGCCCACCGTAAGCGGCGACGGGAAGTCCGCCACCGATGATCTTGCCGAGGCAGGTGAGATCGGGGCGAATGCCGTAGGCCGCCTGTGCTCCGCCGAGCGATGCGCGGAAGCCGCACATAACCTCGTCAAAGATGAGGAGTGAGCCGTGTTTCTCGGTGAGTTCGCGCAGCAGGGAGAGATATCCCTGACGCGGCAGAACAAGCCCCATATTGCCCGCGACCGGCTCGATGATCACCGCCGCAATTCGATCGCCCTCACGTTCCATGACGGAGCGGATCGCGTCCTCATCGTTGTACGGCACGGCAATCGTATCCGCTG
>CALALM010000450.1 GCA_937925565.1 uncultured Centipeda sp. | reverse complement strand
GTGCGGGCAAAAAAGATGCGTCAAGATGGCGGTGCTGAATTTATCAGTGCTTCCCAAGGTATATGAAATGGGGAGCTTATGGATATTCGTGGCGTAGTATTTGATGTCGATGACACTCTCTATGATATGGCACAGCCATTCGTCGGCGCCTATCAGAAATTCTATGGAGCACAGCATAATAACCTGCCGATGCAGGAGCTCTTTCTCGCCTTCCGTCACTACAGCGATGAGCGGTTTGAAGACTCGCAGACGGGGAAGATGTCGATGAACGATCTCTACATCTATCGTGTGCGCATGACGTTGCGCGATTACGGCATCGAGGTGACAGATGAGCAAGCGTTGGAGTTCCAACGAATCTATATGGAGCTCCAGTATCAGATTCATCTTTCTCCCGCTATGCAGGCACTTTTGAATGAACTGCGAAAATGCGTTTCTATTGGCGTCATTACGAATGGGGAATCCCGCCATCAGCGCAACAAGCTTCATTCTCTCCACGTTGATCCGTGGATACCGGAGAAGCAAATCATCGTCTCAGGGGATTATCCGTTCCGCAAGCCCGATGTACGCATCTTTCGCGAGATGGAGCGTCGTCTGAATCTCGCGTCGGAGCATCTGCTCTATGTCGGAGATGCCTTTGATCTCGATATTGTCGGTGCAGAGGCGGCGGGCTGGCAGTCGATCTGGTTCAACCATCGCCATCGGAGAGCGCCGGAGACGGCAGCGATTCATCCGAGCGTCGAGGTGCATTCGGAGGAGGAACTGCATGCGGCCCTCATAGAATGCATTGGAAAATAACACTTGCTTTTTATGTGGAAAGTTGATAGAATACATATCGTTGTCGGGATGTGGCTCAGCTTGGTAGAGCGCATCGTTCGGGACGATGAGGCCGCAGGTTCGAATCCTGTCATCCCGACCATTTACTCGACCTGTAAAGACCAGCCGATGGGCGGGTCTTTTTCTGTTTACGGGAACGCATGGGAAATATCTGAGCCGAGCTTCCCACACATGAATGCGAGGTAAGTATGACATCTGAGGAAAGACTCTGTGCCGAGGAGTTGATCGGCTTTATTGATCGAGCGGCATCGCCCTATCATGTGGTGGAGAGGAGCAACGAAATCCTCTGCACTGTCCCCATGAATGGAAAAGAGCGGATTGAGGCAGGGAAGATGTATTCGTTTTCGCTCTATAACACCGGGATGATCCTCATTGCGATTGGAGAGAATGCAGCAAAAGGTCCCCTGCGTATTGCCTGCGCGCATACGGATTTCCCGTGTCTGCGTGTCAAGCCGAATCCCGTGCTCAAGGAACATGGATATGGGAAGCTGAATATCGAGGTGTACGGTGGGCTCATCCGCAATACATGGATGGATCGTCCGCTGTCGCTTGCTGGGGCAGTTGCCCTGCGCGATGAGGATCCTTTCACGCCAAACCTGAGACTTGTGGATTTTCGCCGCCCGCTCATGATTGTACCGAATCTCGCCATTCACATGAACCGCAAGGTGAACGAGGGGGTGGAGCTGAAGCCGCAGAAGGATCTGCTGCCGCTCTTCTTTCAGAGCGAGGGCGGCGATGAGGATGACGAGCGCAGACTGCGCACAATGCTCTCCGAGGAACTCGGCGTTTCGGCAGAGGACATCCTCTCCTATGATCTGAATGCCTATCCCTGTGAGCGCGGCTGTCTCTTGGGCTATGACGATGTGTTCCTCTCGGCGCCGCGCCTCGATAACCTCTCCTCGGTCAAGGCGTGCGTTGACGCCCTTCACGACTGGAACGGGGACGGCATACGCGTCGCAGCGCTCTTTGACAACGAAGAGGTTGGAAGCCGCACGAAGCAGGGGGCGGGCTCGACGGCACTTGCCATGGTGCTTGAGCGCATCTGTCACGGGCTGGGGATTGCACGCGACGAATATCTCAGAAAGATCATGGATGGCTTCTGCCTTTCGGTGGATGTTGCCCATGCCCTGCACCCGAACGTGCCCGAAAAGGCAGACCCGTCGAATCAGCCCGTGCTTGGCAGCGGTACCGTACTCAAGGTCGCTGCGAATCAGTCCTACGCCGGAGATCCGGAGGCGTTTGCCGTTGTTGCGGGGCTCTGTGAGAGCGCAGATATTCCCTATCAGGTCTTTACGAATCACTCGGACGCGGCGGGCGGTGCGACGCTCGGCTCGATTCTCTCCACACAGATCCCCATGCGGACAATGGACATCGGTGCACCTATCCTCGGAATGCACTCCGCACGCGAGACGATGGGGGCGCGTGATCAGTTCGCGCTCACACGCCTCCTTACGTCTTTTTTCTCCTCTTGAGAAAGACATCGACCGAGAAGCATGTTATAATAGCGCATATTGGATAGAAAGAGGGGATTCCTTGCGTGCCGTAGTCACACGAGTCAAAGAAGCATCCGTAGAGATCGACGGCGAGATGCACGGTCAAATTAAGGTCGGCTATCTTATCCTGCTGGGCATTGCGCCCGAGGATACGGCAGAGGATGCTGCACGTCTTGCGGAGAAAATCGTCCACCTGCGCGTCTTCTCCGATGAGGCGGGCAAGATGAACCGCGCCCTTGCCGAGGTCGATGGCGAAGTGCTTGTCATCTCGCAGTTCACACTGTTTGCCGACCTCAAAAAACGGCGGCCGGGATTCTCCAAGGCAGCAAAGCCGGAGCATGCGATTCCTCTGTACGAGGAATTCATGGCGCGGCTCGAGGCGCACGATGTGCACGTCGAACGAGGGGAGTTCGGTGCGGACATGCAGGTGCTTTCTGTCAATGACGGTCCCGTGACTCTGATCTTTGATACGACCGAGGTATGAAATGAATACGGATTTACTCAAAAAATATGCCGCCCTTGTGATTCGCGTCGGCGTCAACCTGCAGAAGGATCAGCCCCTCGTCATCCATGCACCCATCACCTGCGCGGACTTTGTGCACGCACTTGCATTGGAAGGCTATGATGCGGGGGCGTATGATGTCGCCGTCAACTGGAATGACGAGGAGTTTGCCCATATTCGCTTTCAAAAGGCGGCAAGCGAACGCTTCAAAGAGTTTCCTGCATGGCGAAAGCTCTTCTATGACGATCACGCCGCGCGGGGCGCAGCGTTTATCTCGATCGCGGCATCGGATCCCGATCTCTATTCGGATATCGACCCGAAGCGGCTCACGGAGGCGAATCAGGCAGCCGGAAAAGCGCTCATGGATTACCGCGCGCGTCTGATGAGCAACAAGAATACGTGGTGTGTCGTTTCTGTACCGACAGCTGCATGGGCGCATAAGGTGTTTCCAAACTGTTCGGAAGCAGAAGCAGTGGAGCAGCTTTGGGCACAGATTCTGAGTGCTGTGCGGGTTTCCGCAGAGGGGGATCCGATTGCGGCATGGCAGACGCACATTGCGCGCCTGCAAAAGACCACGGCTTTTCTCAATGCGCAGGCGTTTTCGGAACTGCACTATCAAAACGGATTGGGCACGGATCTTCGCATCGAACTGCCAAAGGGACATATCTGGATGGGCGGTGCGGAGAAGTCGGCGGCGGGCACGGTATTTGCCGCAAATCTCCCGACAGAGGAGGTATATACCCTGCCGAAGCGGGACGGCGTGAACGGTACGGTCGTCGCTTCGAAGCCGTTGCACTACAATGGCAATCTGATCAGCGGTTTCACGCTCCGTTTTCATGAGGGGAAAGTTGTGGAGTACAAGGCACAGCAGGGGGAGGAGCATCTGAAGGAACTGCTCTGTACGGATGAGGGCGCCTCCTTCCTCGGAGAAGCGGCGCTCGTGCCGCACGACTCGCCGATCTCGAAGAGTGGCATCCTCTTCTACAATACACTCTTCGATGAAAACGCCTCCTGTCATCTCGCACTTGGGAAAGCATATCCGACCTGCATAGAGAACGGTGAAGATATGACAGAGGATGAACTGCGTCAGCACGGCGTCAATCATTCTCTTGTTCATGAGGATTTTATGATCGGTACAGCAGACCTTACCGTCATTGGGCAAAAGTCGTCTGGTGAGTCGGTTGTCATTATGGAGAACGGAAACTTTTCCTTTTAATGTTAATGAAACGGGGCGGAGAATATGCAGAGATATTTTCTTTACGGCACATTGATGCTCCTGTGCCTTCTTCCCTTTCTGTTCGCAGCAAATGGAGAGGCGGCAGGTAAGATCACACCCGAGGACTTTTCCTATCAGAACATTGCGCTTGGGGATTTCGAGAAAGATCTTCGCGCGAAATGGGGGGAGCCCGATGTTCAGAACGAGCAGGTGATCTGGGGGATCCATCTGAGGACGTTTACCTATGGAGATATTGTCGTATCGACCTCGGTCACGAGCGGAAAAGTCGTGGATATCAACCTGATTGGAGAGAAGTATCGCCTGCGCAAGGGCGTGCACTACGGCTCTACGGGCAGCTATCTCACGAAGGTGTACGGAAAAACCGAGCGTCAATTTCTTGACGGCAATACCTGCTATGTGTTCTCCCATCCGGAGCACCCGCATGAGCACCTTATTCTGAATCTGGATACGGAACACGGAGCATTGCAGTCCGCACGCATTACCATGCTTCCGCTCACGGATGAGGAAGCCGATGAGATGGCGCTTTCCGATGATGAAACCTTTGTCGAACTTGATCTGAAAAGCGGCTTTATTGCGTCCAAGGAGATTGATGTGTCTGATCTTCCGAAAAATGGCAAGGTGCAGCTGGGAGGCTATGTTAAATGACGCATGATCTGCATATGCGCGTGCTC
>CALALM010000449.1 GCA_937925565.1 uncultured Centipeda sp. | reverse complement strand
GATCCGCGGGAGAAAGAGCGACGCAAGTACGGTCTCAAGAAGGCACGTAAGGCGTCTCAGTTCTCGAAGCGCTAACCCGCAATTTATGCAATGTAAAAATCCCTCCATCATACGGGGAGGGATTTTTTATTTGACATTTTTAGCTTTTTAACATATTATATTAACAGAATAACTATGTTTTACTGAAAGAGGATGAACCTATGAAGATTTCCGCAAAAGGTCGCTATGGCATTGCTGCAATGGTGTTTCTGGCACGCAACTATGACGCGTCCTCCCCGATTACAATCATCAGTATATCGGAACATCTCGGCATCTCCAAGATCTATCTTGAGCAGGTTTTCTCGCTGCTCAAACGCAGCAAGTTGGTCAACTCGATCAAAGGTTCCCAAGGCGGTTATCAGCTCGCCCATCATCCGCGTCAGATCACTGCCTATGATATCCTCTCGTCCATCGAGATCTCCCTCATCGAAAAAACCGGCTCTGTATCCGAAAAGATGGACTCACTGAACCATATTCTTACCCGTGAGGTCTTTGATGTATTGGACAAAAGTATCTTCGATACATTGAATTCTATTACATTGGAGGATCTAATGTCTGCATTAAATCACGAGGAAAGCGATGAAAATTTTATGTACTTTATTTGATCTCCTTTAAGAGAAGATGCTCATGCAGACAAAAAGAAGAAATCCGATGCAACCTCCGACGAGTGAACCGTTGACGCGAATCCAGAGAAGATCCTGCTCGACTTTGTCGTAGATTAAATGATTGAGTTCCTCATCTGTAAGGCGCGATAATACATTCCCGACAACAACACCGACAAGCGTCTGGGCATGAAGCGCCGAGCGCGCCAAGAGATCATAGAGCACCTTAGTAATGATCTTTTGTAGTTCCGGGCGCTCCTCCACAAGCGTGAGCATATGTTGGTATTCAACGTGGAGTATGGTCTGCAGATGCGTGTAAAACGCAGGCATATGCTCCGCAATCGGATCGATTTCCAGCTTCAGATCCATTTGGAAATGTTTCCGTAGCCCTTGAAAGAGCCGAGCGAGCGTTTCATCAAGGGGAAGTTCGTTGGCGAGTCGCTCCTGCAATTTGCGAACAACTTGTAGCAATTCTGCATCCTGACGGAGATCTGACAGACAGTCATGCAGAAGTATGATGGCATTTTCTTGAAGTGGAGAGTGCTCTCTGCCGAGTTCGTTCAATAGGTGACAAGTATGCCTCTGAATCAGTTTCGCCCCCTCATCCAGATTGACTGTATTGGTCACCTCGAGCAGACGCGATAAGAAGCCATCTCCGATTTTCTCACGTTCCAGATCTGCTAAGGTATCTCGAATAGACTGCCGCGTCTCCTCCGTAGACACCTCCTGTGCAAGGAGCGTGGCTACGCGAGAGAGTATTTTCTGATCCCAGGCATTGGCTCTGGACAGCACATCAAAACGATACATAAGCTCCGCCGGGTCTTCGCGCAGGAGTATATTCTTGAGTCGCGCCGACAGATAAGCAATTGCTTTTTTGTTTTTTTTTCGCAGAAATGTCGCGCGGATAAAATGAAGAACCGTGCCTGTCAGCTGCTCCTCGGTTTCTTTCTTGTGCAGAAATGCCTCCATCATCGGAATTAAATGGATCTTCTCGATGTGGCGGAAAATTTTTCGCCGCGAGAAAAACTCCTTTTGTACCATGACAACAATTGCGTGGATGAAACTGTCCCGCCGATGCGGCAATATTGCCGTATGGTAGGGAAATCCGAGGGGCTTCCGAAAGAGTGCCGTAACTGCAAACCAGTCGGCAACACCGCCAACCAGAGCCGCCTCACTGACCATGAGCATCCCATCCGTCCATAGCGCCGGGAAATGCAGATGCAGATAGAGAGAGATGAGAAAGAGAAAGAGCGAAATCAAGAGGGCCGTATCCGCCTTGTTCCATGTTCGGATCATACCCCCCACATCCTTTCCGCAAAGGTCACAATAAGTGACAGTGCCATGCCGACAAAGGCGCCGACGATTGCACCGTTCACGCGGATCATCTGCAAATCGGTGCGTACTTTGCCCTCAATAAAGAGAATGAGCTCATCATCTGTTTTTTGATTCAAATAGTCACGGATAAAATCGGCAATCATACCATGATGTTTGTCCACCTCGCCGGCAACCAGTTCTTTGATCCAGCGATCAACGCGATTCTGCCAGCTTTCCGAATGCACGAATAGATCTATTTTTTCATTCAGCAATTCCCTCACATAGGGAATCCAAAAGGGATGATTTCCCTTCATGCGATGTTCAATGAAGTCTGCCAATATACGTTCGATCTCAATGTGCTCAATAACATGCATTTTATACCGATAAAGAGCCTCATGTAGATTTGGATCCGTGCGCAGTGATGTGATAAAAGAGACAAGCGCCTGAACCCCATCCCTATGTTGCCGATCATCCCCGTCCGTTACAGAACGCAGGATCTCCTCCAAACGTTCCGTCAACCACGCAGCAATCATTTCATCATCAAAAAAAGAGAGGACAAAGGCGCGTATCATTCCATCGCCCTCATATTCCGTTCGGATGGACGCTATATTTTCACGGAGCATATCCTGAAAGATTTGTGTCCGAACGAGCTGCAGCCCCATACGAATCAACATATTGAAAATACGGTCCGCATGGGGTTCTTCTGTCAACACATTCAGAAGCTCGACAAAGCTCTCCTCCAAGGGGAGTGCATGGAGCGCCTGAATCACGTAGGGCGTCAATTCCTTTGAAATATGACGGCTGTCCACATCGGAAGCAACATGACGAAGGATGTCCACTGCGGCATCGATGAGGCGTTCCCGCCCGCCGCGATGCTGTAGATACTCTACGACAAGCGCACCGATCTGTTCCCGCTCGATGACATCCATGATATTTTTTTTACTGAGCAGATCATCAGAGGAAAAGAGGACGAGCGATTCCATGATGCGCGCACGGTTCCGACGCAGAATATCCGTCCGATGAGATATGCCGAGAGGCCGCCCAAAGATCGCCTTTACCGCAAACCAGTCTGCAAGACCGCCAATTGTTGCTGCCAGGAATCCGTGATGAACGGTAGTAAGGAGGAGAGAGCTCCCCTGCCCTGCCGTCCCAATTGTGCCAAGCACACTGATGGCAAGCGCAAGATTTGCCTGATTTTCCTTCTGCAATCGGATCGCCTCACAGTGTTTCCACGAGTCTCTTCAGATATTTCTTGAAATCAGCACCAAGATCGGAACGACGTAGCGCAAATTCAACCGTCGCCTCTAAGAAGCCCAGCTTGTCCCCAAGATCGTAGCGCTGTCCCTCAAAGTCATAGGCATAGACTGTCTCCCGCTGCGCCAGTACCTTGAGCGCATCCGTAAGCTGGATCTCACCGCCCTTGCCCGGCTTTGTTTCAGACAAAATGGTAAAGATCTCGGGGCTGATAATATAGCGTCCAAGCACTGCCATACGGCTGGGTGCCTCCTCAAGTGACGGTTTCTCCACCATATCGGAGACACGCATCAGACGTGCATTATCTGTCACATTGCCCGCCACAATGCCATACGATGATATCTGCTCATCCGATACCACCTGACAGCCGAGAACAGATCCACCATTCTCCTCGTATACGTCAATCAACTGACGAAGGGCAGACTTCTTCGGATGATAGACAACATCATCGCCAAGGAGCACGGCAAACGCATCGTTTCCGACAAAGCTACGTGCACAAAGTATTGCATCGCCGAGCCCACGCATATATTTCTGTCGTACATAGTGCACATTGACATCGGTGGTCTCCCGTACGAGATCCAAGAGTTCTGTCTTTCCCTTCCGTTCGAGTTCATGCTCCAGTGCCGGCGCCGAATCGAAGTGATCCTCAATGGCACGCTTTCCATGACCGCTGATGATCAGAATATCTTCAATACCGCTTGCAAGAGCCTCTTCCACAATGTATTGTATGGTCGGCTTATCTACAATGGGTAGCATCTCCTTCGGTGTTGCCTTGGTTGCGGGGAGAAATCGTGTACCATATCCTGCCGCGGGAATAACCGCTTTACGAATGCGCTTCTCTTTCATCTTGTGCACGCTCCATCCATTCCATTATGCAAATAGAGCGCAAGGCTGTGCCTCGCGCTTTTCTGATTTTTTTCGCTCAGCGCTCCAAAATCTCAAGGATCGCCGCACCAATCTCCGATGTCTTTGCATAACCACCAAGATCCGGCGTCAGGATTCGCCGCTCCACAAGGAGTGTTTCAATCGCCGACAGCACACGCCCTGCCCACACCTGTTCGCCGAGAAATTCAAGCATCTGACTGATGGACCAGATGGACGCAAGCGGATTTGCAAGCCCCTGCCCCGCAATGTCCGGTGCACTCCCATGAATCGGCTCAAACATCGATGGATACGTTCGCTCAGGATTGAGATTCGCACCTGCCGCAAGCCCCATGCCGCCAGCAATCGCAGCACCGAGATCTGTCAGTATATCGCCGAACAAGTTACTCGTCACAACGATCTCAAAGCGCCCCGGATCCTTTACAAAAAACATACTTGCGGCATCGACGAGGAGGCTGTGCGTCTCCACGTCCGGGTATTCCCTGCCAATCTCTGCAAAGATTTCATCCCAGAACACCATCGAGTAACGCAGTGCATTCCCTTTGGAGATCGAAGTAAGAGAGCGTTTTTCACGACGTGCGAGCTCATACGCATAGCGTATGACACGTTCGCAGCCATGGCGGGAAAACACCCCCGTCTGAAGCGCCAT
>CALALM010000448.1 GCA_937925565.1 uncultured Centipeda sp. | reverse complement strand
CGTAATCGGCAGGGGGGGGGCTTTTGGGGAAGATGACAACATCATCCCCCAGCACTTCCCTCGCTTTTTCATCCATCATCCCCTCTTCTGCAACAAAGAAGGGTTTTCCGCTGGTCTCGAGCGTCATATTGGGCATTTCACGCAAAATCTGCTGTTCACTGTAAGCATGGCTCTTCATGAACTGCATCATGAACACGCGATGTCCCGCCCCAAGAGCGCGTATGGCAAGACCAATTGCTGCCGTTGTCTTTCCTTTGCCGTTTCCGGTGTATACCTGAATCATCAGAGAAGCGCCTTGTGACTGACGTTAATGCGCCCCTTCTCATCAATTTCGATGACCTTTACCTCAAGTTGATCACCGATCTTTACAACATCCTCGACATTCTCCACACGATGTTTGGCGAGCTGCGAGATGTGACAAAGCCCCTCTTTGCCGGGCAGAAGCTCAACGAACGCACCGAACTTTAGGAAGCGCGTGACACGCCCCATATAGACCTCTCCGACCTCGACTTCACGCACGATATCCTCAATCATCTTGCGAGCGCGATCCATTGCCTCCATATTCGGGGAAGTGATGAAGATATTACCATCCTCATGAATATCGACATCCACACCGGTTTCATCAATGATCTTGCGGACGACCTTGCCGCCTGTTCCAATGACATCACGAATCTTATCGATGTCGATGGTGATGACCTCCACGCGCGGCGCATACGGAGAGAGTTCTGCCGCCGGCTTGTCAATACACGCGAGCATCTTTTCAAGAATGAACGCGCGCCCTTCTTTTGCCTGTGCCAGCGCGCTAGCGAGAATATCACGCGTGATTCCGGCGATCTTGATGTCCATCTGAATTGCCGTAATGCCTTTGGTTGTTCCGGCAACCTTGAAGTCCATATCACCGAGCGCATCCTCCATCCCCTGAATATCTGTGAGAATGGAGTAATCATCCCCATCGCGCACAAGCCCCATGGCTACGCCGGACACAGGGCGCTTGATTGGAACACCGGCACACATGAGCGACAGCGTACTCCCGCAGACACTCCCCATCGAGCTCGAGCCGTTCGACTCGAGGATCTCCGAGACAAGACGTATCGTATAGGGGAAATCTTCAATCGACGGAATCATCGGAAAGAGTGCACGCTCCGCCAAGGCTCCATGTCCGATCTCACGGCGTCCGGGGCTGCGCATCGGGCGTGCCTCACCGACGCTGTAGCCCGGGAAATTATAGTGATGCAGGTAGTGTTTCGTTGTCTCGGGACCAAGCCCGTCGATGATCTGCTCATCCCCAATGGAGCCAAGTGTCGTGACCGTAAGTACCTGTGTCTGTCCTCTGGTAAAGAGTCCGGAGCCATGTGTGCGCGGCAGGATACCGACCTCACAGTTGACAGGGCGCACCTCATCCAGCGCACGCCCGTCCGGACGGATCTTCTCGTGCGTGATCATATGGCGGACGATCCCCTTTTCGATCTTGTAGAGGATCTGTGAGATCTCCTTTGCCGCTTCTGGATATTCCTCGACGAAATGTTCCACCGTCTCCGCCTTGATGGAGGCGATATCCGCATCGCGCGCGAGCTTATCACTGTTCCGGGTTGCTGTGTCAAGACGCTCCTCTGCATAGGTGCGCACCTTGGACTCCAATTCCTCAGATACCGTGAATATGGTGGGTGTCTGCTTTTTCTTGCCGCAGGCACTCTGAATATTTTGCTGAAATTCGACAAGACGGCGGATTTCAGCATGACCAAACAGAATCGCATCCAGCACAACTTCTTCGGAAAGCTCGTTCGCCCCAGCCTCCACCATCATGACGGCGTCATGTGAGCCTGCTACGGTGAGATTCAGCTCCGAAACGGTTCGCTGCGCCTCTGTCGGATTGATAATGAATGTGCCATCAACATAACCGACACGTACTCCCGCAATCGGTCCCATAAAGGGAATGTCCGATACTGTAAGTGCACAGGAGGCTCCGATCATTGCGGCAATTTCCGGAGGATTGTCCTGCTCAACAGAGAGAACGGTCGCAACGATCTGGACATCATTTCGAAAACCATCGGGAAACAGAGGACGGATGGGACGATCAATCAGTCGGGCACAGAGTACTGCATCACTACTCGGACGTCCCTCGCGCTTGATAAAGCCCCCCGGAATCTTGCCCGCCGCATACATTTTCTCCTCATAGTCCACTGTCAATGGGAAGAAATCAACGCCCTCACGCGGTGCACTCGAAGCAGTTGCCGTCACTAGGACAACAGTGTCGCCATAGCGAACCAGTACAGCACCATTCGCCTGCTTTGCCATCTTCCCATGTTCTATGGTCAGCTTTCGTCCACCCAGCTCAATCTCAAAGCACTGCATACATATCCTCCTAGGTTTCTCTCATCATTCCATATGCAAAAGCATTCGACAAAATATCTTGGAATCCTTGTACCTATAGAAAAAAAGCGGGGAAGTCCCCGCTCTTTTCTCTCCGTATCGGAAGATTACTTACGCAGATTGAGCCTTGTGATGATCGAGCGATAGCGCTCAATATCCGTTTGATACAGATAGCTCAGAAGGCGGCGACGATGTCCAACCATCTTCAAAAGTCCGCGACG
The DNA here is from genome assembly GCA_937925565.1 of uncultured Centipeda sp. Taxonomy (GTDB): domain Bacteria; phylum Bacillota; class Negativicutes; order Selenomonadales; family Selenomonadaceae; genus Centipeda. The sequence goes on along the minus strand of CALALM010000448.1, from coordinate 882 downwards.
TGAGTGATGATCTTTCTTATGTTCCTTCAGATGTTCCGTCAGGTACTGAATACGTGCCGTCAGGACAGCAATCTGAACCTCGGGTGATCCGGTATCTCCCTCATGAACAGCATATTCCTTGATGATCTCCTGTTTCTTTTCCTGTGTGAGCATATGGAATCCTCCTCATACAATTTGCACCACTGACTAAGAAAACGTCGGATTATTCGTTATCTGAGTCATGGTTCTGTTAGCGTCCATTATATTATCATAGAAATATTTTCTTGTAAACGAAAACTTTTATCGAATATTTGTTTGGCAATTTCTTTGTCCTCTGCAATCCGGCAAATTAAGTCATCAACAGAAGGAAAGCGCTGTTCATCTCGTATTTTTTTATAAAAAGAAACCATGATCTCTGTGCCATAAAGATTGCCTGTGAAATCGAGGATATGAACTTCCAAGCGTCGATCACATCCATCAAACGTAGGATTGTTTCCAATATTTGCAACTGCACGGTAGATCTGCTCCCGATACAGAACAGTTACGACATAGACGCCATTGGGCAGATGTTCATAGTCTTCGTACAGCGCTATGTTCGCCGTTGGAAAGCCAAGATTGCGTCCGCGCGCCTGTCCGTGAATCACAATCCCGTTGATGGAAAATGGGTATCCAAGATATTCGTTGACTCTGTCTAATTCGCCGCTTGCAATGAGGGCGCGAATCCTTGTACTGCTCACAGGAGCGCCGTCTCGCATGACGGACGAACACATAATGAGCCGGAATCCGTGCCTCTTTGATGCTTTATGAAGAAGCTCCGGTGTCCCCTTCCCGCCTCGTCCAAATGTATAGTTCTCACCTACCACAATGTACCGAGGTGAAAAATGATATTGGAGAAGTCGAATA
>CALALM010000447.1 GCA_937925565.1 uncultured Centipeda sp. | reverse complement strand
GCACCGTTCGCGCTCAGATCTTTTCCGACCTGTCGGATGACACCGTCCTCAATGAGGACATCACAGATTTCATCTCGCTGTGCGGCGGGGTCGATCACTCGTCCGCCCTTTAGGAGCAATGCACTCATTTAGGCTTTCCCTCCCATCAGAACCAAGGTAAAGAGTGCCATGCGGATGGCGACCCCATTTTTCACTTCCTCCTGAATCCGTGACTGTACGCCATATGCGACGGATTCCGAGATTTCCCAGCCCTTGTTCATGGGACCCGGGTGAAGAACAATGGCATCGTTCGCAAGTGCCAGACGCTCCTCGTTCAGCCCGTAGATGCGTGCATACTCGCGTGTCGAGGGGAACAGCCCGCCCTTCATGCGTTCGAGCTGAATGCGCAGCACCTCGATAACATCTGCGCCCTCCACCGCATCCTCGATGCGGTCGTGGATGGTGATGCCTTCCTCCTCATGGAGAAAACGCGGCAGGAGAGGACGCGGCCCCGCGATATGCACGTCCATGCCCATCTTGCGCATGCCCTGAATATCCGAGCGAGCGACGCGGCTGTGCAACACGTCCCCGAGAATGGCGACCTTCAGTCCCGCAAGCTTCCCCTTGTTCTCCTCGATGGTATAGAGGTTGAGCAGCCCCTGCGAGGGATGTGCATGAGCACCGTCGCCCGCATTGATAATCACGGGAGAAACAGCATCGGCAGCATATGCGGCAGCGCCCTCCGCCTTGTGGCGCATGACGATCGCATCCGTACCCATCGCCTCAATCGTATAGAGCGTGTCGCGCAGGCTCTCCCCCTTCACAATACTGGATGCACTCGCCGTGATGTTCACGACATCGGCGCCGAGGTACTTCCCCGCGAGCTCGAACGACGTACGCGTGCGCGTGCTCGGCTCGTAGAACAGCGTGACGATCGCCTTTCCCCTGAGTGCCGGTACCTTCTTGATGTCACGGCCGACAATGTTCTTCATCTCGCGTGCCGTGTTCAGAATGAGACGAATCTCCTCCGCCGAAAAATCTTCGAGCGCAAGAACATCCCGTCCCTTGAGTGATAACTCCTGACTCATGTGCATCCCCTTTCACGCACTAAAAAAGCTTTCCAATGCCAAAAGAAAGGCATAAGAAAGCTTTGCATTCTAAAATTGGATAGACGGATGGTGTCGTGTGTTTCATTGAAAACTCCCTTAAGGCCTCACAGGACCTCTTAAAAGGTGATATGTTCGGAAGTGACGATGCTTGTCACTTCCTTTATTTCTACACATTATACTGTTTTCAACTGCAAAAATCAACCGCTAGTACAGCAATGGAAAATTAGATTTTCTCTGCCAACCGTTCCGCAAGCAGTGTATAACGCCGCCGCGTGCGGTCGTTGCTTACCGCCGTGAACAGCGCCGTACGGTCACCAACGATAATGACCCCCTTCTTCGCACGCGTGACGGCAGTGTAGAGGAGATTGCGCTGCAGCATAATGTGATGCGCACGCACGAGCGGGAGGATGATAATGTCGTACTCGCTGCCCTGGCTCTTGTGCACGCTCATCGCATAGGCAAGCGTGAGCGCACCGAACTCGTCCCGCGTATAGGGGATCTCCACATCCTCTGCAAATGCGACAACAAGGTGCTCCGAATCAATTTGGACAATGCGTCCGATATCGCCGTTGAACACATTCTTCGTGTAGTCGTTTCTCGTCTGCATGACCTTGTCGCCGAGGCGAAAGCCGACCGCCTCGGGCTTATCTGACGCAGGCGGGTTCAGCGCCGCCTGCAGACTTCGGTTCAGCATATCCACGCCGCATGCCTCACGCCGCATGGGTGAGAGCACCTGCATATCCATGAGGTCTGTCCCTGCTCGGAGGAGCCGTGTGCATATGGTGACGATCTGAGCAGCGGCATCCTCGCTCGATACTGCCGTTGCAAAGGAAAAATCTGCCTCTGTAAACGAGGGTACACGCCCGGCATTGATGGCGTGCGCGTTGAGTACGATGGTGCCCGTATTATTCTGGCGAAAGATCTCGGTCAGGCGAACACTCGGGATGACGCCGGAGCGCAGGATGTCCTTGAGCACGGAGCCGGGACCGACCGCAGGCAGCTGATCCACGTCGCCGACGAGAATGACGTGCGCACCCGGAAGCACCGCTGTAAGAAGGTGCTGCATCAGCACAATATCCATCATAGATACTTCGTCAACAATGATGACATCTGCCTCAAGCTGCGTTTCGGCATCACGCGCAAAGCGCATCTCGCCGTCCTCCCTGCCCTGTGCCTCGAGCATGCGGTGCACGGTTGCAGCAGGATAGCCCGTTGCCTCTGCAAGCCGTTTTGCTGCGCGTCCTGTCGGTGCCGCAAGCATGATCTCAAGACCCTGTGCGCCGAGGATATCGATGATGCTGCGCACGACGGTTGTCTTGCCTGTTCCTGGTCCCCCTGTCAAAACGAGGACACCGTGTTCCAGAGAGGCGATGACCGCCTCGCGTTGAGCGGCAGCAAGGTTGACATTATGCTCCGCCTCCCACGCAGAGACAAGCATACCTGCCTCATCGACATGGATATGCTCCGCCTTTCGCTGTAGCATACGCAGGAGGCGTGCCGTCTCCTCCTCTGCCTTGTAAAGCTGGGGGGAATAGATGAGACGCTCTCCCATCTCATCGACCGCATAAAGGCGGCTCATCTTAACCTCGCGCCCGATCACCTCCATGACCTCGCTCCGCATGACGCCAAGCCGCTGTGCCGCACGATCTGCGAGCATACCCTCCGGGATGCAGCAATGACCGCCCGAGGAGATCTGTGTGAGCTCATAGGAAAGCCCCGCTGCGATGCGCGCAGTGGAGTTCTTCTCCCAACCTGCGGCAATGGCAATGGTGTCCGCTGTGATGAAGCCGATGCCGTCGATCTCCTGCGCAAGACGGTAGGGGGATTTCTCCATCACCTCGACAGCAAGTGAGCCATATGCCTTAAAGATGCGTGCCGCATAGGTGCCGCTTACCCCGTGCTCCTCAAGCCAGAGCATGATGTCCCGCAGCTCGGACTGACGCATATAGGAGGCGACGATCTTCTCCACTGTCTTTGGGCCGATGCCCGAAATTTCCTTGAGGCGGCTCGGTGCGCGCTCAATGATTGCGAGTGACTCTGCCCCGAATCGTTCCACAATGCGCCGCGCCATCGCGGGACCGATGCCGTTGATCGTGCCGGAGGCAAGAAAGCGCTCAATGCCGCCCGCACTCGTGGGGGCACTGACGTGCATGCGCGCCGCCTGAAACTGGCGCCCAAAACGCGGATGCGTGACCCAGCTGCCCACAAGATGCACTTCCTGCCCGACGAGAGGGGCCACTCCCTTTACCGTCGCCGTACATTTACCCTGCCCGTCCATGCGCATGCGAAAGACGGAGAACGCTCCGTCGCCGGCGGCGAAGATGATATGATCGACAACGCCCGCAAGCTCTTCCTCTGCAGCACGAAAGCCGAGGTTCTGTTGGAGCTCCATATCACGCCTCCGTCAGCTGTTCCCATTTTTCATAGCGCTGCATGATCTCGATCTCCTTTGCCGCATATGCCTCGGCAATGGCATGACTGCGCTCCGGATCCGCCTGCGTCTCCGGTCGGTTCATCTCGTACTCAAGTCCCTTGAGCTCCGCCTCTGCCATCGCGATCTCCGCCTCCGTGCGCTCGATCATCTCCTGCCGACGTGCGGCAGGGATGGCACTGTGTACTGCCGTCTTCGGTGTCGCAGATTTTTCTGCACGCTCTTTTTCCGCCTGCGCGGACGGTGGATTCTGCTGCTGCTTCTCTGCGGGGCGCGCTTCCTCTGCGAGTTCGGCTTCCGCCGCTTTCTTCATAAGATAGTAGCCGTAGTTGCCGAGATACTCCGTGATCCTGCCGTCTTTCAACTCAAGTGTGCAGTTCGCCGTCTTATCAAGAAAATAACGATCATGAGAAACAGCGATAAAGGTGCCCGGAAACGCCATCAGCGCCTCCTCCACTGCCTCGCGTGCAGGGATGTCAAGGTGGTTCGTCGGCTCGTCCAGCACAAGGAAGTTCGCGCCCGTCAGCATGAGTTTCAAAAATGCGACGCGTGCCTGTTCCCCGCCCGAAAGTGCACCGATCAGGCGTAGGACATCGTCGCCGTGAAAGAGAAACGCTCCGAGATATCCGCGCGCTGTTTCCTCATCCAGTCCGTAGGTATAGCAGATCTCATCGAGTACGGTCTTGCTCGGATCCAGTCCCTCATGCTGTTGGGAGAAGTAACCAATCTTGACGCGACTGCCAATCTTAAGCCGCCCCGTCGCCTCGAGCTCCCCAACGAGGATTTGCAGGAGGGTTGTCTTGCCGACACCGTTCTCACCGATAAGTGCCACACCGTCACCCTTACGGATGAGCAGGGAGATGTGATCGAGGATGCGCTGCCCACCCGGATAGGCAAAGCTGATGTCCTCGAGCTCTGCCACACGCTGTGCGCACTCCGTCGGTTTCGCAAACGCGAAATACTTGAAGCGCGCCGCCTCGGGCGGCAGTACGATCCGCTCGAGACGATTCAGCTGGCTCTGCCGCCCGCGTGCCTGCTTCGCCTTGATGCCCGCCTTGTAGCGCGCAATGTACTCCTCGGTTTTCTTGATATGTGATTGCTGCTTCTCATAGGCGCTCAGGAGAGCCGCGCGGCGGTCGTTCTTCACACGCATATAATGCGTGTAGTTGCCCGTGTACGCCGTGACCTCTGCGTGATCGAGCTCCAGAATGCGCGTCGCAACGCGGTCGAGGAAGTAGCGGTCATGTGAGATCAGGAGAACGCCGCCGCGATAGGACTGCAGAAACTTTTCGAGCCACTCGATCATCCCAATGTCCAGATGATTCGTCGGTTCATCGAGAAAAAGAAAGTCCGGCTCACGCAGGAGGGCCTTTGCGAGGCAGATGCGTGTGGTCTGCCCGCCCGAAAAATGACGGACATCCTTCATGAGCTCCGCCTCGGAGAAGCCGAGCCCGAATGCGACGCGGCGAATGCGGCTCTCAAAGTCGTAGCCATCCATCGCCTCAAAGCGTGTGACGAGATTCCCGTATGCGGCAAGTTCCTCCGCACCAGCCTCCCCCGCAGCAATCGCATGCTCCATCCGCTCCTTTTCATCGCGCAGTGCGATGAGGTCGGAGAATGCACTGCGCATCTCCTCATAGAGCGTATCATGGGTAAACGTCGCCTGCTGTTCGACATAGCCGACGGTATCGGCGCGATCCATCACCACCTGACCACCGTCGTTTTCTTCGCGTCCGAGCAGGATGCGCATCAGCGTCGTCTTACCCGTGCCGTTCGCACCGACAAGCCCCACCTTGTCCCCGCGCATGACCTCGAAGTTCACGTTGGAAAACAGTGTACGTATGCCATACGCCTTTTCGAGTCCGATCACCTTCAAACTTCCCATATTACTCTTCTCCACCCCCATGCACGGCATCCGGGCGGTAGTCGCGCCCGACGATCACGATCGCCTGCCGCTCGCCCGCCCCATCAACGGGCATGATCACACAGGGGAACGGCATGCCATAGAACAGATTCACATGCGACTCTGCCGTCATCACGGCGGTCTTGGGGCGATCCGAGACACTGCCAGTCTCCACGCTCGAGATGCGAAATCCCTTCGCACGCAGGGTATCGGCAATCTTCGCCCCCGCTCCGTCGATCCCGCTCGCGTTGATAATCATGACGGTGATGTCATCCGCACGATCCTCTGTGCGCTCCTGCACCTTCGTCTGTTCGCTGTTCTTTTCCTCCAACGGCTGCTGCTTCTCTTGCTTTTCCCCTGCCTGCTTCTTCTCCGCTGCACTGCGCTCTGCACGCTGCGCATTGATGGCACGGTCTCCCTCGGCGAGCAGTTCCTCGGATGAGGGCAGGAGCTCCCGCTCATCCGTTTTCGTCATCACGCGCAGGCGCTCCGGCATATTCGCGTGATAGGCTGTCGCATCGCGCTCCGCCGCCTCCTGCATACGCTCCGGGAGCTGCTTACCAACGCCTGCAAAGAGCGCCCTTCGTGTTTCGATGAGATCGGGGATCCAATAGCTGATGTCTCCGAGATACGCGGGTACTCCCGCAACCATCTGCATGGACACGCCGCCCCGTTCGATATCCTTGAGCCGATTTGCGAGCGTCAGCAGTTGCCGTGTCGTCAGGTCTGTTTCGATCGCATTCTTGACCTCATCGATGACCGCCGCTATACGCGGGAGGACCTGCGGAGAAAGGATCTGCGTGAGAAGTGCCCGCATGAAATGCTGCTGACGCGCAATGCGTCCGATGTCTCCTTCGCCGTCGCGATAGCGCACGTACTGGATCGCCTGTGCCCCGTTCATATGCTGCATGCCGGGCTGGAGATCAATGACGAGCCCGCCGTCATCGTCCCCCTCGCCGAGTACCAGTCGCTCAAGGAGACCGACCACCTTCTGCGCAATCCGGCCAACGCCCGGCGTCTCATCAACGCAATCGCCCGCTCCGAGGCCGGACTCGACACCTACCACGATCTCATCGAGGATGACTGACATGGGGATCGCCTGGGACAACGATGCTTGGGAGGAGTACCTGCGATGGCAGGCCCAGGACCGCAGGATCCTCAAGCGCATCAACCGACTCCTCCCCGCCCGGCGGCGACCCGCCGGACAGCGCTCAGGACTCGTCGCGCAGTCCCGCGCTCAGGATTCGCCGCGCAGCCTGCTGAGCGTGTCCTCCAGGTGCGCCCCGATCCACTCGGCCACCGGCGGCGGCATGCGGTCCGCCGCGCCGTC
>CALALM010000446.1 GCA_937925565.1 uncultured Centipeda sp. | reverse complement strand
AGAGGGACGATATGTTACTGGAACTTAAATCGGTTTCCTGCGGCTATGGGAGCGTTCCCATCTTCCAAAATATTTCCTTTGCTGTCAATCATGGGGAGACGCTCTGTCTGCTCGGACCGAACGGCGTTGGAAAGACGACTCTATTCAAGACGATTCTGGGACTGTTGTCCCCACTGGCGGGTGATATATTTCTATCTGGTGAGAATATGTCTGTATGGACAGCAGAGGAGCGGGCACGGCACATCGCCTACGTCCCGCAGGTGCACACGCCCCCCTTCCCCTTCACCGTTCACGATGTCGTACTGATGGGGCGGGCTGCCCACATCGGCAGTCTCGGCATTCCTGGGAAAAGGGATCAACGAATTGCAGACGATGCGATCGAAATGCTTGGCATCGCACATCTTTCGCAAAAGATCTATACGAAGATCAGCGGTGGAGAACGCCAACTCGTCCTCTTGGCACGTGCCATCGCACAGCAGCCGCGGCTCCTGTGTATGGACGAACCCACGGCGAGCCTTGATTTCGGCAATCAGGTGCTTGTGATGAACCGCATCCGTGCGCTCAGTGCGACGGGAATCACGGTGATCATGACGACGCACGCCCCCAGTCATGCCTTTTACTGTGCCGACCAGACTGCAGTCATGGGGCGGGACGGCGTGTTTTTCGTCGGTCGAACAAATGATGTGATTACAGAGCAGCGGCTGGAAAAACTGTACAGGGTTACGGCAAAGATTGTCGGATATGATAATGTTCCCGAGAGTCGCACCTGTGTTCCCCTTCCTCCAAAGTAAAAACAGAGCAGTGACGCACACAATACATCACTGCTCTGTTTTTAGGTGTCCCACATTTTTACTTCCGTGCCTGTATCAAGCAGGAAGAGATAGGATTCTTTAATCGGTTTGCCAAGAATGGTCTCTACGGCATCGCGGTAAAGATCGATCTGGAACTGATAGCGTGCCCGCGCAGCGGCGGCGGAGATTTTACGGTCGGTCTTGTAGTCGAGCAGGACATAGTTGCCGTCTTCCTCCTCGAAGAGAACGTCGATGATTCCCTGCAAAAAGATCTGATCGCTTTCGTCCGTTGCTTCCGGGTAGTATTTGTGTGCAGGCAGGAGCCGCCCAAATGGAAGTTCGCGATAAACCGCCTTTGCATAACGCATGCGCTGCCCCAGTTTGGAGCCGACGAACTTCCAGATCTTTCCCGTTTCAATGCTTCTGCGTTCTGCTTCGGTGAGAATGCCCTTTTCCATGAGTGCATCCGCCTGTCGCGTGATGGCAGCGATGTTCGCACTGTCCTTCAGATCAAGCTGCTGCATGACGGTGTGCATTGCCGTACCGCGCTCCATCGGACTCAGATATTCGCGCTCCGCAGGGCGGAGGAAGCGCGGTATCTCCCATTCTTGCACCGTATTTGCCATATCGCCGAGTGCGGGCGGGAACGGAGCGAGATGTTCTTCCTCGGCTGCCTGCTGACGCTTCAGCTCCGTAACACTGGTCTTGGCATGGATCTGTGCCGTTCCGCGCAGATCGTATGTCCACCCCAAAACCGCGGCAACACGTTCTGCCTCCCCACCTTCGGGCAGCGGCTCATCGGCACGAACAGCGGCGAGGACGGAATTCTCGCTTTCCTGCTCCTCTCTTTGCGGGACGTGCACACTTTCATCCAATATACGCACAGAAAAGCGTGCCTTTTCGTTGGTTGGTGGACGTTGCATGATGTCATCAGCATCATCGAACAACACGGCTCCGTCGGGATGCCGCATAAGGGCGAGCGCAATCCAGTCGAGATAGCATTTTGCATTGAGGATTGCGTTCCTTGGGAATGCTGCATCCGCAGTCTGTGCGTATTTCAGACAGACCTCGCGTAGCTGCTCCAATGCGTCTTTTCCTGTGCGTGTAATGTTGAGCGTTCCCGTCAGGATGAGCTTCTCCTGTGCGCGTGTCATAGCGACGTAGAGGATGCGCATCTCCTCTGCCATCGTCTCACGAGCGATGACCGCCTTGACCTTTCGACGTGCCATAGTGTCATATTTTTGCCGTCCCGCGATTGTATTTTCATAGACACGCAGTCCGATCCCTTCGTGTGCATGGTAGAGAAGGTCGCCCTTCGTATCCTGCATATTAAATGCACCCGCAATATTGGCGAGAAAGACGACGGGAAATTCGAGGCCCTTGCTCCGATGAATCGTCATGATCCGCACGACATCCTCACTCTCACCCAGCGTTCGTGCGACCGAGAGATCTGTGCTCCGTCGTTTCAGCGCGTCGATGTAGCGCAGGAACCGAAAGAGCCCACGTTCGTTTGTCCGCTCGAAATCGGCGGCGCGATCGATGAGCATGCGCAGATTTGCCTGACGCAGGATGCCGCCCGGGAGTGCTCCGACATAATCGTAGTATCCGGTTTCTCGGTAGAGCGTCCGAAGCAGCTCAGGAACGCTATGGACAAGCGCATAGCTGCGCCAGTGCCGGATTCGTTCCAATGCGTTTTCAGCTCTTTTGACAAGCTCTTCCGCAAGGTCATCTCCTGTCGCACCGGTCAGCATATCATAGATACTGCCATGTGGCGTATGAATGCGGAGTTCCGCCATTTCCTCCATCGTAAGACCGATCATCGGAGATGCGAGCAAGGCCGCAAGCGCGGTGTCCTGCCGGGCATTGTCGAGAACGGCAAGCAGGGATAATACCATGCGGATTTCGCTCGCCTCGAAGTAGCCTGCGGTGTCATCCGCATAGGCGGGAATATTCTTTGCGCGCAGAGCGTCGAGCAAAATGCCCGCACGTTCTTTTGCCCCACGCAGGAGGATTACGATGTCCTTATTTTTGAGTTTTTTTCCGTTTTGAAGGACATAGTCTTCCTTTTTGAGTTCATCAATACGGCGCGCAATAAAATGAGCCTCTACCTCAAACGCTTTGCGTTCTTCCTCGCTCGGCTCCTCTTCCGTGGTGGAGTAGTCGGCGCGGAGAAGGTTGATCTCCAGCGGTTCTGCCAGTGTTTTCCCCTCTGAGGGCTCCTCAAATACGCGCCCTGGATTGAGGCGCGCGTTTGTGTCATAGTCAATCTCAACGGCCTCTTTGCTCATGATCTGCGAGAAGATCTCGTTGATCGGCTCGAGCACTTCGGCTCGGCTGCGGAAGTTCTCGGACATGGTCACGAGTACACCCTCGCCGTTACCGCTGCGATATGCCTGATAGGTGCTTTGAAAAAGGGATGGATCGGCAAGACGGAAACGATAGATGCTCTGCTTTACATCACCGACGATGAAGCGATTGTGCTCGCGTGCAATCTGGCGCAGAATCCCCTCCTGTAGCCCGTTTGTATCCTGATACTCGTCCACCATGATTGCCTCATAGTGCCGGCGCAGTTCGTCAGCAATCTCTGTCGGGGCGGCAATGATCGGGTTCTCCTGCAGCCGCTCGGGCGTTTTACACAAAAGCGCAAGCGCTGTGTGTTCGAGGTCACTGAAATCAAGTATGCCGCGTGTTAATTTCTCATGTTGAAACGCCTCGTGAAATGCAATGGTAAGGCGTGTGTATTGGCGAATTGCAGCATTTGCCCGATTCTCCGCCGCACATAATTCCTCTGCTGTTGCGGGGATCTGTGCAAGGCAGGCATCCCATCCATCATGAATCTTCCCGGTCAGCTTCTTGAGGCGTGCACCGATTTCGGGATCATAATCCTCGACTGCCTTGCGGGGAATATTTTTTTTTGCTTTTCTTGCAGCCGCCGCTTTCGTACGAAATTGTTCCCATGCACTGTCTTTTTTGGCATTCAGAAATTCATTGAGTTCCTCTTTCAGTGCCTCATAGAGCTCCTTGTTGTGTGTGAGTGCCACAATGCATTTTGCAGCTGCTGTACGCAGAGCCTCCTCTCCATCGGACAGAA
>CALALM010000445.1 GCA_937925565.1 uncultured Centipeda sp. | reverse complement strand
TTCATGTGGACACTGCGCCGCATTGTGGAACGCGGCTATGTGGACGCCTTTATTGAGAGTCTTCCGGCGCAGGCGGGGATTGCCGAGGGCGTCGCACGTCTGCGCGCCTATATCGAACGCCTTTGTGCACGGAACGATTGATTGAAAGTATACGGATCGAGGAGTAGGGACATGGCGGACGTAAAGACATCGAATTTTATCCGAAATATCATCGACGAGGATCTGCGTGCAGGACGGCACGCGGCGGGCATCCACACACGCTTCCCGCCGGAGCCGAACGGCTACCTGCACGTCGGGCATGCAAAGTCGATCTGTCTCAACTTCGGCGTTGCCGAGGACTACAATGGTCTCTGCAATCTGCGCTTCGACGACACGAACCCGACGAAGGAGGATGTCGAGTATGTGGACTCCATTCAGGAGGACATTCGCTGGCTCGGCTTCTCGTGGGGGGATCGTCGCTTCTATGCGTCCGACTACTTTGAGCAGATGTATGAATATGCAGTGACATTGATAAAAAAGGGGCTTGCCTATGTGGACGACCTCTCGGCGGATGAGATCCGCGCGCATCGCGGTACGCTGACCGAGGCAGGTGTGGAGAGTCCGTATCGCAATCGCTCTGTGGAGGAAAATCTTGATCTCTTCACGCGTATGCGCGCGGGTGAGTTCCCCGACGGTGCGCGCGTCCTGCGCGCGAAGATCGATATGACATCGCCGAACCTCGTTATGCGCGACACGGTGATTTACCGTATCGCCCATGTGCCGCATCATCGGACGGGGGATGCGTGGTGCATCTACCCGATGTATGACTTCGCCCATCCAATCTCGGATGCAATCGAGGGCATTACGCACTCGCTGTGTACGCTTGAGTTCGAGGAGCACCGTCCGTTCTACGACTGGCTGCTCGAGGCACTCGGCTTTCCTGCGGGAGAGCGGCCGCGTCAGATCGAGTTTGCGCGTCTCAACCTCTCGGGGGCGATCACGAGCAAGCGCAAGCTGCGTCAGCTCGTCGAGGAGGGGCATGTACGCGGTTGGGATGATCCGCGCATGCCGACGATCTCGGGAATGCGCCGCCGTGGCTATCCGCCTGCGGCAGTGCGTGCGTTCTGTGAGGAGATCGGTGTCGCCAAGAGCAACAGTACGGTCGATAACGCCATGCTTGAGCACAGTGTCCGTGACGAGCTGAACCACAACGCACCGCGCATCATGGCGGTGCTGCGCCCGCTGAAGATCGTCCTCACGAACTATCCGGAGGGTGAGACAGAGTATCTGCTCGCGGAGAACAGCCCCACCCATGGCGGACAGCGCTATGTACCGTTTGCCCGTGAGCTCTATATCGACCGTGAGGACTTCATGGAGGAGGCGCCGAAAAAGTTCTTTCGCCTGAAGCCGGGCGGCGAGGTGCGTCTCAAGCACGCCTACATCATCAAATGTGAGGAAGTCATCAAGGATGCGGCGGGGGAGATTGCGGAACTGCGCTGCACCTACGACCCCGAGACGCGGAGCGGCGGTACTGCGGCAGGCCGCAAGGTCAAGGGCACGATCCAGTGGGTTGCGGCAGAATACGCACTCACGGCGGAGGTACGGCTCTATGAGAGTCTGCTTCGCGACATCCCCGAAGGTGAGGAGGAGCCGGAGCATTTCATTGACGCACTGAATCCGCACTCGCTCGAGATTCTGACGGACGCAAAGGTGGAACCGAGCATTCGTCTCACGGCGGCAGGAGCACATTACCAATTCTTGCGCGTCGGTTACTTTGTTG
>CALALM010000444.1 GCA_937925565.1 uncultured Centipeda sp. | reverse complement strand
GGTCAGCGTGCCTATGATCTTGTGCGGCAGGGGGCAGAGGTGGAGATACCGATGCGCACGGTTACGATTCATCGCTTGGAACTCATTTATGTGGACGTGGCGCACGCACGCATTCTCGTCGATGTGGACTGCGCGAAGGGGACGTATATCCGCTCGCTCTGCATGGACATCGGCGCGGCGATGCGGCTGCCCGCGACCATGCGCTTCCTCCTGCGCACGCGCGTCGGCGGCTTCACGCTCGCGGACTCCTACACGATCGAGGAACTGACGGAGGCAGGGGAGGCGGCGCTTCGTGCACCGGATACCGCGCTTGATCTGCCGTGCTATGAACTCGACTCTTCGCGCGTCAAGGCATTTTACAGTGGTCTTTCGACCTCGGAGCGCCGCATAGAGCTTGCCGATGGATTTTACCGCATGTATGCGAACGGTGTCTTCCTTGGCATTGGACGCTATGATGCAGCATCGCGTGAGATGTACCCTGCAAAGGCATTCCCTCCGGTCTAATGCCAAGTCCACGCAGTTGTGTTCGACGCGAAAAAAGAGCAGCGATGTTTGGGATCAAGAGCGTGCCTTGGGAGTCCATGCGGAGGAAGCTCGTGAAGAAGGGATGGAAAAAGGCATGGTATCATCCATCGGCAGGGTGATGAAAAGCCTGAACCTCCCTCTCGAAAGGGCGATGGACGTATTGCAAATCCCGGCGGCGGAGCGCGCCAAATATGCGGCACTCGTCAAAGGGTGAGCGAGTGCGTAGAGATAGAGGACTGTTGAACGAAGAAAAAACTTCGTTTAACAGTCTTTTTTGAAAAATGCTTGTTGTAAAATGGAGTTGAACAGCTAAACAAAATCCATAGTGATATCCCGTGCTATAGCGGAGACATATGAGAATAAACGTGAAATGAGGGAAGATCATGGAGCTTGACTACAGAGAGAATAAGGGCTTTCGTCTGTTGAATCTCTATGAGCGGCTGAGTCGGGGAGAGATTGTCCGCAAGGTGGAACTGGCGCAAACGTTCGCTGTCACGGACAAGACCATCCAGCGTGATATTGAGGAACTGCGTGCCTATCTCGCGGATACACGTGTGGATGAGGGGGAGTCTTCCATCATCTATGACCGGCATCGTGGCGGTTATCTGCTCACGCATGCGGCGAGCGAGTGGTTGACAAATGCGGACGTGCTCGCCATCTGCAAGATTCTGCTCGAGAGCCGTGCCTTCTGCAAGGAGGAACTGGACGCACTCGTGAAGAAGCTCTTGCGGCAGACTGCGCCGCGTGATCGCAAACAGGTCGGGAAGATGATCCGCAGCGAGCAGCACTACTATGTGTCTCTGCGCCACGGAAAGAAACTGCTGAACACAATATGGGAACTCTCGCAGCACATGACGGCGCAACATACGATACGGATTTCCTATTGTCGTCAAGACGGCGCGGAGCGCATGCATGAGGTGAACCCCGTCGCCATCATGTTCTCCGAGTATTATTTCTATCTCATCGCCTATCTGGCAGACGGGCGCAAGGAGTTTCCGACCATCTTCCGCATTGACCGCATCGCCTCCTTTGAGTCGACAGGCGCGACATTCCATGTGATTCACAGCCGGAAATTCAGTGACGGAGAGTTCCGCAAACGCATCCAGTTCATGTATGCGGGGGCACTGCGTCGCGTCACATTCGACTACAGCGGTGCCTCCGTCGAAGCTGTTCTCGACCGCCTCCCTACAGCAAAGATTCTTTATGGGAAAATTATACTATAATAAAAAGAGAGAAATTTTTATACTGGACAAATAATGTCCAATGCTATAGTTATACTACAGATAACAGAGTGAGGAGAATTCGCTATGCCGACATATCCGAAGCCCCCATCGGTTATCTGTTTTCTTGTGACCGATTGTCCTGCAGTCTTCTGCTTCATACAGAAGGCAAACTGCCGATTGATGGTTTTGAGCTTTGTGCGTGTGGTATCCATGCCTGTATGCTGAGG
>CALALM010000443.1 GCA_937925565.1 uncultured Centipeda sp. | reverse complement strand
ATCAACGACGAGGGGCGCTACCCCGAGGCGGTCGGCATCGTCTTCTGGGCGGGCTCGAATATGCGCAGCCACGGGCAGTGCATCGCAGAGCTCTTCTATCTCATGGGCGTTCGTCCCGTATGGCGGCGTCCGTCACAGCGTGTCTGTGCACTCGATGTCATCCCGATAGCGGAGCTGCGGCGACCGCGCATCGATGTGACGGCGCGCATCAGCGGCCTGTTCCGCGATGCCGTCCCGAACGCCGTACACTGGGTGGACGAGGCGGTGCGTATGGTGCGCGATCTCGACGAGAGCGATGAGGAGAACTATGTGCGCAAGCATGTCCTTGCCGATACTGCATGGCTTGAGGAGCAGGGCGAGGCACGGGAGAGTGCGTGGGAGCGCGCCTCCGTCCGTATCTTCGGCGATCCGCCGGGCGTCTATGGTGCTGGTGTTGCTGCTCTGCTTGAGTCAAAGGCGTGGGAGACATTGGATGATCTTGCCGCCGTTTATACGCGCTTTTCGGGGACGGCATACGGTGGCGATGGAATGGCGCGCGGCTATGATCCGGAGGTTTTTCAGCGGCGCATGGCGGGGCTCGACGTTACCGTCAAGAATGAGGATACGCGCGAGACGCATATGTTCAGTTCCGATGACTACAACGCCTACCATGGCGGCATGATTGCGACCGTGCGGGCACTGACGGGCAAGGCACCGCGCTCCTACACGGGCGATTCGAGCGATCGGCAGCGCATTGTTCTGCGCAGCGTCGCGGAGGAGGCGGCACGCCTCTTCCGCGGGGAGGCGATGAATCCGAAGTTTATCGAGGGCATGAAGAAACATGGCTATAAAGGCGCATCCGATCTCGCGAACTATCTCGCGCACAGCTACCAGTGGGATGCGACGAGCGCCGTGATGAAGGACTGGATGTACGAAGGCTACGCACGTAAATATGTGCTTGACGCAGGTATGCAGGAGTGGATGCAGGATGTCAACCCGTGGGCGCTTCACCGCATGGCGGAGACGCTGCTCGAGGCACAGCAGCGCGGCCTCTGGAACGCAGATGCCGAAACTCTTGCGGAACTGCAGAGCCTCTATCTCTCCATCGAGGGCGATCTTGAGGAACGAGCGGAGGGTGTACGATGAGAAGGCATATGCGTGCACTCGCTGCGCTCACGGTGATTTTTGCCGCGCTGTTGATCGGCGGTTGCATAAACTCCTCGGAGCAACAGGCGGGTGGCTATCAGGTGACCGATGTGGAGGGGACGGTCGTTGAGTTCACGCATAAGCCGCAGCGCATCCTGACGGTCAGCGCGGGGACGGACGAGCTGATGCTTGGCCTTGTGGAGCCGGAGCGCATGGCAGCGATCAATGAATCGCT
>CALALM010000442.1 GCA_937925565.1 uncultured Centipeda sp. | reverse complement strand
CGCCATGAAGTTCACGAAGGGTGAGAGCTCCGAGGGCGCATTCGGGATACCCGCGAGCATGGATGCCTCGGGGAGATTCAGTGCGGCGGGTGTTTTTCCGTAATACCCTTCGGCAGCGGCGTTCACGCCGTAGAAACCAGCGCCGTAGTAGACGACGTTCAGATACATTTCGAGGATTTCGTCCTTCGTGTAGGCGTTCTCAATGGCAAGCGCGAGCAGGAGTTCCTCTGCCTTGCGCGTAAAGGTTTGCTCGTTCGCGAGGAAGAGGTTCTTCACGAGCTGCTGCGTGATTGTGCTCGCGCCCTCCTCGATGTGCCCGTGCTGGATGTTGACGAGGGTCGCGCGCGCCATGCCCGTCATGTCGAAGCCCCAGTGGTCGTAAAAGCGTCGATCCTCGATGGCGACGACAGCGTTTCTGAGGTCGGGGGAAATGTGGTGGATGGGCATATAGTCTGCACGGTTCAGGCGTGCCCCGATGGCGCGACGAATGAAGAGGACGCGTGCGATCTGCTCGGCGGTATCCGGCTCGTGAATTTCATGCAACTGATTCGCAGGCAGCTGGTGCTCGGCATCGGGGAGAAGCCCACCGAGTTCCTGCCATACCTGCGGTACGAAGAGAAAGACGCCCGCACATACAAGAAAAAACACGGCTGTGATACTCAAGAAAAAACGCCCGAATCTGCGGGGCGTTTTTTTCTTACCGGTACGTTTCCGTGTCGCCGTTTTGCGCCGCCGCTTTCGCTTCGGCGGGGCTTCGTTTATCGTATCGTTCATTCTGTGCACCGTTTGCTCTCAAAATATTTTGCGCGCATCCTGTCCCGCATCTCCGCAAGGTTGGATGGCAGCAGGCGGATGTTATAGCCGATGAAGACGGGGGAGGTGGCAAAGCGCGGCATGATCTTGATGAAGATATCCGTGCCCTCGTTGTAGAAGAAGATGTTGTAGCTCGTGAGTGGCCGACGGAATGCGTTCATAAAGAAGTCCACGCTGGTCTGGATGTAGTCCGCAATCGTCTCGGTTGCGCCTGCATCTGCTGGGACAATGTTGAGCTCCCAGAAGCCGACGCGCGGCTGTGTCGAAAGGTTCAGTACAACGCCATCTCTTTCGTCTACTGTCAGTCCCTCGAACTCCGCACGGTGAAAAGCAAGTTCCTGACGAAATGTGGGGAATCCGACAAGCTGCATATGCGGATGGCGAATTGTGCCGCCCGAGTAGGGACCATAGTTCTTGAAGAAGAGCACCGTGTCATATTTTCCGCTTGCACGCATCTGTGCCCAATGCTCCATGCCGAATGCGATCAGTCGATGCATATGGTCGCTCGTATAGCTCGGGATGTCGGCGTCGCAGTCCCGTCCCTCGATGAGGACGAATTGATCCGCCTCCTCAATGACATTGTATTTATTTTTGAGCAGGATGATGTCGCCGTCCGTCGCGATGATGTTCGTGAGCTCGTCCGTTGCGCAGAACGGACACGCCGCACTGCTGTGGATGATGTTCTCGGGCTTCTGCCGGCCGATGTCCGTATTGAAATGGGCAAGGTTGATGTCCATAAGTACTCCCCATCGTATAATCTTTCTCGTCCTATTATATATCTTCTGCGTGCATTCGTAAAATATTTTATCGAGAGATCCCTATAGGGCGCCACATTCATGTTATAATGGAGAACATTCCAATGAAGATAAGGAGTTTCTATGAGAATCGATCTGGTGACGCTCTTTCCGGAGATGTTTGCGGGCGTGTTCGGCACGAGCATCATCAAACGTGCGGCAGAGCGCGGGACACTTGACATTCATTATACGAATTTCCGTGACTACGCGACGGATAAGCACCGTCATGTAGACGATACACCGTGCGGCGGAGGTGCCGGCATGGTCTTAAAGCCGGAGCCTCTCTACGCTGCCGTGCGCGATATCTGGGCACAGACGCCATCGCTCGTAGAGCGGCGCTGCACGATTATCTTTGATCCTGCAGGGGAAGTGTTCACGCAGAAGATAGCAAAGGAACTTGCCGCCTACGAGCAGCTCGTCCTCATCTGCGGGCACTATGAGGGATTCGA
>CALALM010000441.1 GCA_937925565.1 uncultured Centipeda sp. | reverse complement strand
GGTGAAGTTGTCCGGAAATCTCGCTGTCGGTGATCAAGTGGATTTCTGGGTGAAGGTTGGCGGGCGTGTCAGCGCAGAGATCGAGCATTTATATGATATTCACGGACGAGAGTGTGCCGAGGCGGGGGCAGGGGAGATCATCTCTTTTCCCATCCGTGGAAAAGTCCATATAAATGATCGTGTTTTCAAGGTCTATGACGCAAGGCTTATGGAGACCGCAAGACACTCCTATGACATTGAATTTGCATCCAGAATCCCCCTGCGGGCAACTCTTTATGCGAGACTGGGCGAGAGGCTGCGCATCTCTGTGGAGGATGATGCAGGGAATCGCGCAGAGGTGGAGAGCGACTATGTCGTTGTTGCGGCAAATAATCGCCCGCTCACAATGGAAACGGTTCAAAAGCAGATGGCACGTCTCGGCACGACGTTATTTTCGCTTGACCGTTTATTCTGCGATATGGATGCGTCTGTCATGGTTCCAGTCAGTGAGCTGAACAAGATTCGTCGCTCCGCCATTACCGCATTGGAGAAAATTTGTACACAGCACTTTCGTGAAAAACGCGATGACACAGTACGACTCGTCATCGCAAATATGCAGTCGTCAGCCTTACAACGTGTGCAAATTTTTAACAATATATCATCGGAACTGATGGTTGCAGTTGACAATATGGAGGCAATGAAGGTTGCTATAGAGGAGGGCGCAGACGGTATTTTGTACGGGGGTGAAAACTTTGCCGGAATCGCTCTTCAAAACAGCGACTATGAGGATGCGTGGGACTATGCGATGGAACGTGGCGTGCGTATCGACTACAACACCCCCCGCATCGTTCACGAACACGAACAGGCAGCCTTGATGCACCTCTTTGACAATTTTGGAGAGAAGCTGCCCGCAGCATTGCACATTCATCATATCGGCATCGCTTTTCTTGTGCGTGAATGCTTGCATGTCCCTCTTCATGCGGATTATTCCATGATCTCCTATAATGCTTCCACACTTGACTTTCTGCATTCTTATGGATTTTCTGAAGCGACGTTATCGCCGGAGCTTAACGGAAAACAGATGGAACGTATGGTAAAGTCAAGCCCGATTTCGCTCACAGCAATCGTTGGAGGGCGTCTCCCGCTCATGATTTCCGAATACTGTGTCTTGGGCAGCTTTCTTGGAAATTTGGATACAGGGAAATGCTCCATGCCTTGCTGCAAGCAGGATTACTTCCTCCGCGACCGGAAAAACGTAGATTTCCCGGTGATGACTGATCAGTTCTGTCGGATGCACATATTGAATAGCAAACAACTATCCTTGTTGCCCTATGCGACGCAGATGCGTGCGATGGGGATTGCAACCCTGCGGGTCGAGGGGCGTGGTATGCCTGTTGCTGAATTACGAAGAATCGTCAAATCATATCGAACTGCTATACATATGAAGGCTCCTCTCAGGGAAGAAGATGAACAATACCTGCGCATGCAGGAAGGCGACAATATTACACGCGGACATTATTTTCGCGGAATTTTATAAGAGGTGTTTATGGACACTGAGTCATTCAAGGTATTAGAATACGAGAAAATCACAAGTTGGCTTGCTGACTTTGCTTCTACCATGCGTGGCAAGGAGCTCTGCCGCAGTGCTCTGCCCTCCGGCGACTATGATGCAGTGGTACGGTTTCATCAAGAGACCGCAGAGGCCGTGCAAATTCAACAATCGCAGACACCGCCGTTCGGTGGTATCTATGATCTGCGTCAGATTACGAAAAAGGCGTCGATGGGATCCATTCTCGAAGTCGATGAACTTCGTTCTGTCATGAGTACAATGGCAGGTATGCGAAATGTGAAGTATTTCTTCCGGGATCTCGCAATGGATGTTCCGATGCTCAAAGAACTGGCGAAGCCGCTTGAAATTCTCGGTGTAGTGGAACGTCATCTGAAAGATACCATTGATGAACATGGTAATTTTCGTGATGATGCAAGTCCTGAACTGCGCAGGATTACGCGGGAACTTCAAGCAGCACAGGCGCGTGTGAAAGATCGACTCTCGACGATTCTGCACGATGCGGCAAATCAGAAATATTTTCAGGAAGCCATTGTCACCATGCGCGATGATCGCTATGTCATTCCGGTGAAGCAGGAATACCGCAATTATTTTCCGGGCGTGATTCATGACCAGTCTGCCAGTGGAGCAACTCTTTTTGTGGAACCTTTGGCGACCGTGGAACTAAATAATACGGTGCGGCAGATGGAGCTTGCGCGTGCGCAGGAGATTCAGCGGATTCTGCGAAAGCTGACGACAGAGATTGCACAGAACGCGGGCATTCTTGAGGAGAATTGCGTGATTCTCTCGGCACTTGATTTCATCTTTGCGCGCGCCAGACTTGCGCATGAGATGGAGGCATATCCCCCGACACTGAATCAGGAGGGCTTTGTCCGTTTGAAGAGAGCACGTCATCCGCTTCTTCCACGAGGTAAGGTTGTTCCGATCGACATAGAGCTCGGGAAGACATTCTCCATTCTCTTGATTACCGGACCCAATACAGGCGGAAAAACCGTAAGCATGAAGACCCTTGGGCTTTTGGCGCTCTTGGCACAGATTGGCTGCTTTCTGCCGACAGCTCCGGATTCGGAGATTCCCGTGTACCGCAATATCTATGCAGATATCGGAGATGAGCAAAGCATCGAGCAGAGTCTGTCCACTTTTTCGGCGCATACTCGTAATATCGTGCGTATTATCGACAAAGCAGAGCCGGGCGACCTCATCCTGCTGGACGAGGTTGGGGCTGGAACCGATCCGGATGAAGGTGCCGCTCTTGCACGTAGTATTATTGAACATTTTTTACAGCACAACATATGCACGGTCGCTACGACACATTACGCTACACTCAAAACCTTTGCCTATACACAGCCGGGTGTCGAAAACGCCTCGGTTGAATTCGATCTGAAAACGCTGCGCCCGACCTATCGGTTGCTGATCGGTATTCCGGGGGCAAGCAATGCGTTTTCGATCAGTCGACAGCTTGGTCTGTCAAAGGATATTGTGGCGCGTCCAGAAATTTACGTCAATGAGGAGCATACACATTTTGAAAACGTAGTCAACGAGCTTGAGCAGGAGAAAAAAGGCTATGAGACGAGAAATCACATGCTTCATATGAAAGAAGCTGAACTCAATGCAATGGAAGTGCGCCTGCGCACCGAACGTGATTCACTTATAAAAACGCGACAGGAACTCCTGCACAAGGCACGTGAGGAGGCAAACAACATTGTTCGTGATGCGCGGCGCAGCGCTGAGGAAACAATCAAGTCCTTGAAAGAGCAATTTGACGATCATGGCGTGAAGGAGCGCCGCAAGGCAATTCAGGAAGCCAGGAACCGACTGGATGAGGCATATGTTCAAGGGGATATTCGGCGAAATGAACCGGTCGGAAAACCTGTTCGTGCGGATGCTGTTCAAAACGGTGATATTGTTTATATTCAGAGTCTCGGGCAGGAGGGAACGGTGCTCTCTGTTCAGGATAAGGATCTTACTGTTCAAGTGGGTGGACTGCGTACGATTGTCAAGATGAATGCCTGTACGTTTGTTGCACATAAGAAAAAGAAGAAGAGCACCAAGGTTCACGTTGCTCCTTCGATTTCCGGAAAGGCAGCGGACATCAGATCGCAGATCGATGTGCGCGGCATGACGGTATCCGAAGCGGCAAGACGGTTGTTTCCCGTCTTCCGCCCATTGATTTCCGGTTGGACGGCTGAACAATACACCCCGACCCGAAACGAGGCATGACA
>CALALM010000440.1 GCA_937925565.1 uncultured Centipeda sp. | reverse complement strand
GGTACGACCTGCGATGCACTTTATATGGGCGTGCCTGTGGTGACTCTGTATGGTACGCGGCGCAGCACGCGCTTTTCCTATGCACTGCTGACACATGTGGGGCTTGCGAATCTTGCCGCAGAGACATCTGCGGACTATGTGGTCCGTGCTGTCTCCCTTGCGGAGGATATGGACGCGCTGGATCTGCTGCATCGTGAGCTGCGCATGCGTATGGAGCGCTCGGCGATCATGGATCAGGAGGGCTATATGCGCGCATTGGAGCGGGCATATGAGGATGTGCTGCACACGCACAAAGGGGAGAGAGCATGAAGAAAAAGAAGACAAAGCGTAAGGACAGCAATCACAAGGCGCATGCAGGTCGGAAGATTCGCCTCGGCTATCTCTCCCCGGATTTCGGGGAGGGGCGCACGCGCGATCTGCTGTCCATGGTTTTTTTCTCGTATGATCATCTGCGTTTTGAAGTCTTTGGCTATCATACGGGAATGGGCGGCAATACGGAGCCCTTCGCCGAAGAGGTAACGCTGCGGGAACTTGGTACCCTTACGGCGGAGGAGGCGGCAGAGATCATCTGCAGGGACAGGATCGATCTCCTGGTCGATCTTTCGCTCCGAACGCCGGATGCGATGACACGTGCCATTATGGAGCTGCATCCCGCATCACATGTTGTCTCGCTTGCCGCAGACTGTCCGCAGGAGCTTGCGGAAGCGCTTCCGACGGTTGAGGGGATGGATGTTCTCTCCCGTTGCTATGCGCCGTTTAAACCGGTTCATCGCTATACGTATCGCGCACCCCTTCTTGATGCGGGCGTGCCGACGATTGGTGTTGCCGGTATCCTGCCGGAGGACGGAAGAGAGTCCCTTTTACAGACGCTCGCGGAACTTTTGCAGAGTTTCCATGCTGTCCGCCTGATTCTGCCTGCGCCGATTGCAGAGATACTGTCGGAAAAAGATGTTGCAAGGATTGCAGAGGCGGGCTCCGCGGATGCTTTGCTCGAATTCGTGGATGAACTGCCGTACGAAGACCTTGACATTGTCTTTGGCGTGGATGTCGATCTGATTGATGTCTGCCATGCGGCAGAGCATGGCGTTCCCCTGATCACAGCGGAGTATTTTGTGCATGGTAGAGATGCGGCTCTGCTCCTGAAGAAACTGGATCTGGCACCGCTGCGATGCAGGGAGGAGATTGTTGCCGAGGTTTGTCGTCTTACATCGGATTTGCCGCGCCTTTCGTCATTTCACCAGCTGCTGCATTGGCAGATGTGCGATTTATTTGATGCGGGCGCAATATCCTTTTCAATAGAGCGTGCCTATGCACGGATTCTTGCGCGAGGTCATAAAGAGACGGCGGAGGAACTTTCGCAGCGTCTTGCATATGGTTCTGCTTATAAGGATTGGAGGGCGGTACTGTCTGCGGCACATGCACTTGATGGGATGGAACGGCTGGAGCCGGAACAGCGCATGGATCTCGCGTGGGCTTATTTCTTCTCTGATTTGAAAACAATGGCGGGGCGCTGGGCGCTTCTGGCCGAGGGGGTTCCGCAGGAGCGTGAGGGGGCGCGCCTCTACCTGTCTGTTGCCAGCAAAACGCCGCCCGGAACGGCGTTCGAAATCTTTGCACGTGCACGGTATGGGATGGATCTCATTGAAGCGGGGCTTCCCGCCGTGCCGGAAGTACGGAAGGCACTCATTCGAGCGTACATATCCAATGGTGAACTGGTTCAGGGTGCGGCAGAGACTGCGGCGTTTGCAAGGCAGCATTTCGGTGCGTTCTGGGATGTGCTTGAGCGTCGAGGATACTACAGCGGGCTTCTTTTCCAACTGAATGCCGTGGATTTGCCGGCTGAGGAAGTCTATCGAGAAAGCCTCGGCTATGGAGAGCTCTTTCCGGGGGTGCAGCCATACGCCCATGCGGAGCGGCGCAAAAAGGACAAGATCCGCATCGGCTATATCTCGGGCGATTTTCGCGAACATGTCATGCAATATTTCATGTGGCCGTTCCTTGCGGGCTTTGACCGGAACTCCTTTGAGGTCTACGTCTACAGCCTTGGCAAGGAGGATCAGTACACAGCATTCTTCCGTACGCTTGTGACGCAGTGGCGCGATCTCTCGGCGCATACGGGCGATATGGAGGGGGTTGCGCGCAAAATCCATGCGGACGAGATCGATATTCTCTTTGATCTCGCGGGGCATACAGCGGGCACAGGGCTTCCGGCGCTTGCATGGAAACCTGCACCGGTGCAGCTCTCGGGGCTTGGCTATATGGCGACGACGGGGCTCAAGGCAGTGGATTATTTTGTAACGGATGGGTACTGCGATCCCGTGGGGAGCGGAAGTGAGCGGGTATATGTTGAAAAGTTGCTGCGCCTTACGAGCCAGTTCTGCTATAATGGCTATACACATCTGCCTGCATCCACGGGGACACCTGCACGCAGCAAAGGCTATATTCAGTTTGTCTCGTTCAACCAGTATGCCAAACTGCAGGAGCCGATGCTAAAGGCTTGGCAGGAGATCATGGAACGCGTGCCGAACTCCCGCCTCCTGCTCAAGAACTTTGCCTATGGGAAGCGGGGCGTTGCCCAAATGGTGCATGAGCGCCTGCGTCGGCTCGGCTTTGATATGAGTCGTGTGCAGTTTGAGGGAGCGACAAAGGATTATATGCTGCGCTATCTCGATGCGGATATTGCCCTCGACACGTTCCCGTGGCCGGGCGGCGGTACAACCTGTGATGCGCTCTATATGGGCGTTCCGGTCGTCTCGTACTACACGGAGCGCCACAGCACGCGCTTTACCTACAGTCTGCTTGCCAACATCGGACTCTCCGATCTTGCCTCCGAGCGGTTGGAGGACTATATCGAGACGGCAGTGGCGCTCGCGGGGAACATAGACCTGCTCGATGCGCTGCACAGGGAACTGCGCCCCCGGATGAAGGCATCGCCCGTCATGGATCAGGAGCGCTATATTCGTGAGATGGAGGAATGCTATCGTGCGATCCAGGCGGAGTGGGAAGCGCAGCAGGGATCCGTTTGAACGCGAACTCGAACGCGTGAAGAGGTCGATTGCGGCGGACCAGTTCGAGAAGGCTCTGTGTCTGCTGCAAAGGATGGAGGAGCAGGCGGGGCTGTTTCCGGAGGAGCGGCTATTTGAGCTGCATGAGCTCATGGGGCAGTTGTTCTACTGGCTTGCCGATCTCAAGGAAGCTCTGCCGCATCTGCGTCTGGCATGGGAATTGCCGCGCGAAGATCGCACGGCACGCCTCGCGGCGCTCAGCGACTACCTCATGTACCTTCACTATGCTGAAGGTGTGAGCGATGAGGAGCTGCGGGAGGCGCATACGGCATATGCCGCGATGATGGGGGCTGTGCCGCAGTTTACGCATGCAAAGCGGCAGCAAAAGAAGCTGCGGATCGGCTATCTCTCGCCGAATCTCACGGATCACATCGTGCTGAACTTTGCAATTCAGCTTTTTTCTTCCTATGACCGTGCACGCTTTGAAGTATATCTCTATGACACAGGAACGTTGCGGAGCGAGATAACGGATTGGGTGGCAGGGATGGCGGATCACTCTGTCGATCTATCCAAACTTGCCCCGAAAGAAGCAGCGGAGCGCATCTATGCGGATGAGGTGGATATTCTCTTTGATCTTGCGGGGCATTCGGCAGGCGGGCGGACGCTGCAGATTGCGGCGTATAAGCCCGCTCCTGTGCAGCTTTCGGGCATCGGTTACTTCGATACGACGGGGCTGTCCGCGATGGATTATGTTCTCGGTGAT
>CALALM010000439.1 GCA_937925565.1 uncultured Centipeda sp. | reverse complement strand
TGAGGCTGATGTGCGAGGTGACATCCGTGCCGAAGTCGTTGTGGTTTTCGAGGCGCGAGCCGAGCTTCAGCGAGTAACCGCGCCCGAGCTGCCAATCGTCCTCGAGGAAGAGTGCCTTTGTGACGGCGGACGCATCCATCGGGATATAGCCGCTCATCTCGTGGATTTTTTCCTGCGACCAGAGGAAGCCGCCGATGAGCATATTTTTATCGTTCAGCATCCACAGCTTTTGCCCCTCAAAGGCGTTGCGGCGCAGGTGGTGATCGTACTGGGAATTAAAACCGCCGTCTGACTTTGCCTCGTTGCGATAGAAGCGCAGGAATGTGCCCTCGCCCTCCTTCTCTGAGCCGAACATATACGTTGCGCCGTAGCTTGTATCGGCGCTGTTCGTGCGCCCCTGGTACTGAGATGCGCCTGTTCTCGGATTGCTGAGGTGAACCCCATAGCCATCATCTCCCTCATGACGGCTGAACTCGAGGCGCAGGCGGTCGCTGCCGAGGATGCGGTCAAAGCCGACATTGTAGTCCGTGCGGTTGAGGTCGCTGTTCTCGAAGGTGCGCTTTTCGCCGTAGGCGTTCTTATATTGGAAGTCCCTGCGGCGCTCGTGCGCGACGCCGACCTTGATGCTATTCTTCCCGTCGCCGCCGCTGATATTCACCCCCGCACGCTTTTCGCCCCACGAGCCAAGCTGCATGTTGAAACTGCCGGTCGGTTTTCCCGCCGTCGGGCGCTTCGTGATGATGTTGATGACGCCCGAGACGGCGCGCTCACCGTACAGGGAGGAGTTCGGTCCGCGCACGATCTCGATGCGCTCCACGTCGCCGATCGCAATCTGATCGACATCGACGGCATTTGTGTCCCCGCTGACGACGAGATGATCCCAGTTGACCTTTTTGCCGTCGACCATGACGAGAACACGCGAATCTCCGTTGATGACGGGATAGGCGGCAAAGCCCTTCTGCACGACGTTGATGTTCGCCCCCTTCAGCGCATCCGACACGCTCTTGTAGTTGCCGCGCTCGATCTGCTCCTCCGAGATCAGCGTGACATCCGCCGGTACGTCGCTGATCGCCGTCTCGCTGCGGCTTGCCGTGACGACGATATCGTCCAGCGTGTAGGACTGCACTGCCTCCTCCGCATTTGCCGGCGTTGCAGCACAGCCCATTCCAACGGTGAGCGCGCCCGCAACGAGTCCGCTGAGTACTGATTTTCTCATCCTTATATCCCTTTCTTATTCATCCCTGAGGGCATTCAGCCCTGCTGCTATATTTTCAAGCGCCGTGATACAGCGCCCGTTCCCGTTGTTGACATCGGAAAAATTCACGATGATGATGTGGTTTTCCCGCACGGCTTTCATATTTTGTAAATTCGGATCCTCGCGCAGCTCTGCGCATGCCTCATCCGTTGAGATATCCTTCGGATTGACGTAGATGATAACATCGGGGGCAAAGCCGAGGACGCGCTCGGGACCGACCGAACGCATCTGGCGGTCGACAATGTTGTCCGCGCCCGCCTTGCGCGCGATGTCATCAATGATGTAGGCGGGGCCGTACATGCTGTAAAGACTGTTTCCGTGCGATTGCAAAATCATGGCGGTATATCGCTGCCCGCGTGCCGCTGTTCGCTCCTCAACGGCGGCAACGCGCTCCTGTAAACCTCTTGTATATTCGGCTGCGCGTTCCTCCGCGCCGAAGATGTGACCCATATCTCTGATGAACGGATAGACGGTTTCCTCCAGTGTCGGATGCCCCTTGCGCACGGTGGCGGGCACGATGTACGCGCCGACGCTGCGATCAAAATAGGAATAGACATCGCCAAGTGCCTCGGGGGTAAAGTGGTGCGACCACCCGATGATGAAATCGGGACGGAGTGCCATGACCTCTTCGCGGCTCGGCACATAGGGTGCGGCGAGAATGGGGAGCGCAGTGTAGGCGTCCGCATACGAGGGCGGCTCCGCGCCGTAGGGCGCGATCGTGCCGATGATGCGATCCTCGAGCCCGAGGTCGATCAGCAGCTCCGTCGCGCCGGGATAGGAGATAAGCACGCGCTCCGGCGGATGGGCGAGCGTGAACGTGGCGGGGCGTCCCTCGCTGTCCGCAGTCGTGTAGGTGGTGCCGTCCACGGGCTGCTCCGATGGTGCGTGTGAGCCGCGACCGTCCGTCGCGGAGAGCGAGAGGATGAGGGCGGAGAGTGCGAGCAGGGGTAGGAGACTCAGTATATGAGAGATGCGGCGAAGCATTCTGCCCTTTGTCTGCGTGCCCTTCATAGCGTCTGCTCCGTGCGGTAGTCGACGAGCGGCAGTCCCGCCGCATCATAGCTGACATTTGCGCGCACGCCGTAGATCGCAGCGAGCATCTCCTCCGTGATGATCTCGCGCGGCGTTCCGATGCGCTCGATGCGTCCCGCCTTCATCACGACGAGGAGATCGGCGTACATTGCAGCGAGGTTCAGATCGTGGAGGGCGGCAATGACGCCGATGCCGAGTCCCTTGACTAGCTCAAGTATATGCAGCTGATATTTGATGTCGAGATGATTCGTCGGCTCGTCGAGGATGAGCAGCTGCGGCTCCTGTACGAGACAGCGCGCGAGCATGACGCGCTGCTGCTCGCCGCCCGAGAGCTCGTTGAAGCTGCGCTCGGCCGCGTCCGCCATGCCGACGCGTTCCAGTGCCGCGCGGACAAGCGCGAGATCCTCCTCCGTGTCCTCCTCGAAGCTCTCCTTGTACGGAGCACGCCCCATGAGGGCAATCTCCTCGACCGTGAAGTCGAAGTCGACGGCGTGGAACTGCCCCATGACGCCGATCTCCTGTGCGGCGGCACGCAGGGGAATCTCTGCGATCGGCGTGCCGTCCATTGTGACCTGCCCCTCCTGTACGCGATGGACGCGGTAGAGATGCTTGAGCAGGGTGGACTTGCCGCAGCCATTTGGTCCAAGGAGTGCGACGAAGCGATCAGCGGGGAGATCGGCGGTAATGCCGTGGAGGATTTCCTTTGCACCGATGCGGAATTTCAGATGTTCGATATGGATGTTTTTCATTTCCCGCCTCCGAAATTCCCGCCGCTGCCAAAGAGCAGCTTCATGAAGAGCGGTGCACCGATGAGTGCCGTGATGATGCCGATGGGCAGATCGCCCGCAGGGAGCAGCGTGCGCGCGAGGAGATCCGCGACGACGAGGAAGATCGCACCGACGAGAAGGGCGGCGGGCAGCAGCCGTCGATGGGATGCGCCCGTAAACGCGCGTACGAGATGTGGGACGACAAGACCGACGAAGCCGATGATGCCGCAGGTCGCGACAAGGACACCCGTCAGCAGTGCGAGGAGTCCCATGTAGAGGCGGCGCTTTGCACTTGCGTCGATGCCGAGCGTTACGGCAAGCTCCTCGCCGAGCAGCAGCACGTCGAGCGTGCGCAGTTGGGAGAGAAAGTAGACGGCGAGCGCGGTGACGATGAGGACGGGCAGGAAAAGGCTGTGCCACTTCGCGTCGGCAAGACTGCCCATCGTCCAGAACGCGGCGGACTGCATGCCCTCCGCATCCGCCGCCATGTAGACGATGAAATTCGTCGCCGCAACGCACAGAGCGCTGATCGCCGCGCCCGCGAGCACGAGCTTTACCGTCGAGACGCGTCGATGAATCCCCGCGAGCATGAGCACAGCGAGTGTCGCGAGAATCGCGCCGAGGAAGGCGCAGCCGGGCACGCCGAACGGGATCGCTGCCGACCCGATGAGAATGGCGAGCGTTGCGCCGACGGACGCGCCCGAGGCGATGCCGAGGATGAACGGCTCCGCGAGCGGGTTCTGTACGCTCGCCTGCATGACGACACCTGCAAGCGCAAGTCCCGCGCCCGCCGTCATTGCGAGCAGGACGCGCGGCACGCGCAGCGACCAGATGATGTCTGTGACGGCGGGATCGACGGCGGGGACATTGCCCGTCAGTTTCGCCGTGATGATGGCAAGCGTATCGCCCGCAGGAACAGAGACGCTGCCCGCCGATACCGCACAGACAGCGATGAGGGCGAGCAGGATGGAGAGTGTGGACGATGAGGAGAGCAATGCTTTGATGCGCAAGGAAAATCCTTTCTGTGAATACACCGATATGTTCTTAAACGCGAATAATATTCATGTTGAGAATACGGTATTTTATGGTTACTGTCAATGAAAATCTATCGCAGTTTATAGAATAGATATATTCACGCAGATTAGGGAGGAGGATGCCATAAGAAAACGACACATCTCATCGAGCGGGATGTGCCGTGCTTGACATGTGTAGAATATTTTTCTATAATAACAGCATAAAAGGACGACCGGTGTGTGGTAGCGCCGGTCTCTCCACAGAATTTTATGTTCTTGAAGAAGGAGCCGACGTGAACCGCGCGTACGGTTCTTTTTTCTGTTTACCTAGTAATCAGAAATATGATGTTGACTGCGAGCGTTGCCGCCGCAATCAGAAGCGATAGCTTTTCAAAAAGCGTCACGCACATCACCCCCACAAAGGGAGTAAACCGACATTCACCAGTCGCTGGATTCATTATAGCACATCGTTTCTTCACAGGAAAGCAAAAAAAGAGCAGATATTCGTCTGCTCTTTTTGTATTTGGTTCCCTAAAATCAATCAGAAATTGTACGTTCCGCCGAGGATGAAGTGACGGCTCGGCATGGCGTAGGCACCAATCGGCGTCCATATACCATCGGCACCGATGGATTCGTAGCTCTCATCGGTGAGATTGATGCCCTTGAGGTAGACCTTGAACTCCGGCGAGATATGATAGTTCACGCCGAGGTCGAGCGTCAGATAGCGGGAATCTGTAAAGCGCGCTGCGCTGCGCCCCGTCACATAGTTCAGATCGAGGTCTGCATCCCATTTCCCCTGCGTGTAGGAGATGCCGAGGTTATAGCCGTTTGGACGCGTATTCGAGGAGAGGAAGCCCTTTTCGGGATCGGTGGAGTCAATGTGTGCAAAGCTGTATGCCGCACGAACCGTCCAGCGGTCATCGGCACGGTAGCGTGTACTGA
>CALALM010000438.1 GCA_937925565.1 uncultured Centipeda sp. | reverse complement strand
ACCGCAATCCGGATACAGATTCCATCTGCTCAGCGGTCGGATATGCACATCTGAAACAGGCGATGGGCGTCAATGCCGTTGCGGCGCGTGCCGGTAAGGTGAATAAGGAGACGAAGTTCGCACTTGAGTATTTCCATGTGGAGCAGCCGCTCCTCATTCCGGATCTCTATCCGCGTGTCAAGGATATTGCGATGGACTGCAAGATCGTCGTCCGTCAGCATGACACACTGCGCAATCTTGGCGAGGTGTTGCGTGAAAACGATCTGCGCTCGATTCCCGTGACGGACAGCAAGGGCATCCTCGTCGGCATTGTTTCCGTCAGCGATCTTGCAAAGCGCTATTTTCAGGAGCTCGGCATGACGAATCTCTCGGATATGCGCGTGCGCTATCGCGATATCATTCGCGCGACGGACAGCAACGTACTCGTCGCAGGCGAGGAGGGGGAGACGATCAAGGGGCAGATCCGCATTGCCGCCGGTAGCGTGGAGACGATTCAAAAGCTCATCAAGGAGAATGATATCGTTCTTGTCGGTGATCGACGCACAGAGACAATTCTTGCCTGTATTGAACAGGGGATCGCCTGCCTGATTATGACGGGTGACGGGCGCGTGCCAGCCGAGGCACTGGAGGCGGCAGAGGCGCACGGCATCTTCGTGCTCTCAACACCTTATGATACCTATACCGTTGCGCGCCTCATCAATCAATGTGTGCCGATAAGGCGCATCATGCACGACAATCCCGTCTGCTTCAAGCCGCTTGACCTCCTCTCCGATATTAAGGGGACGATGGAGGAGACCAATTTCCGCAACTATCCCGTCCTCGAGAACGGTCGCATCGTCGGTCTCGTGAGCCGTGACCGGCTCGTGGTATCAGAGCCCGCACAGGTCATCCTCGTGGATCATAACGAACGCAATCAGGCGGTCGAGGGCATCGAGGAAGCGAAGATCATCGAGATCATCGATCACCATCGCTTCGGCGGCATCAGCACGAGTGAGCCGATCTATACCCACGCAGAGCCGGTCGGCTGTACGGCGACCATCGTTTCCAATATGCACTGGCGGAATGACATTGATATCCCTCCATCGATTGCCGGACTCCTGCTCTCGGCGATTATCTCGGATACGGTACTCTTCAAGTCGCCGACCTGCACGCCAAAGGATAAGGCGGCAGCAGAGCGTCTGGCGGATATCGCGAATGTCGATCTCAATACCTATGGTCTTGATATGCTCAAGGCGGGCTCTAGCATCGGCAATATGTCGCCGATGGAGATCGTACGCAACGATCTCAAGGAGTTCACGATCGGTGCCTATCGCGTCATTGTCAGCCAGACCTCCGTCATGGATACGAAGGAGATCATGGCGAAGGAGGACGAACTGCTTGCTGCGATGAAGAACATCTGCGACACCGAGGGCTTTGATCTGAGCCTTGTCATGATTACGGATATCCTTGAAGAGGCAACCTATCTGCTCTTCACGGGTTCGCCGCGCACGCTGATCGGAGAGGCGTTCCGTAAAGATACGAGCGGGACACATCTCTATCTGCCCGGTGTCATGTCACGCAAGAAGCAGATCATCCCGCCCCTTTCGGAGGCGGTCAAGCGGATCAAGACGTAAGGGAATCACCATATGACGGCAGAGGCGGAGTTTGCCATGATGGCGGCCCCGCCTTTCTTTATTGGAGCAAAGGAGTTCTCATGGATTTGTTTCAAGGGCTGAACGAGCCACAGCAAAGAGCCGTAGCCTGCCTTGACGGACCTCTTCTGATCGTGGCAGGAGCGGGCTCCGGCAAGACACGCGTGTTGACCTTCCGTATCGCCAACCTCTTGGAGCATCATATTCCACCGTATCGTATTCTTGCCATCACCTTTACGAACAAAGCGGCGCGTGAGATGCGTGACCGCGTCGATACGCTGATTGGAGAAGCTGCACGTGATGTCTGGCTGAGTACATTTCACTCCTTCTGCGCCCGATTTCTCCGCATGGAGATCGAGCATCTCGGTACCTATGCGAAAAATTTCGTCATCTACGACGCGTCGGACAGCAAGAATCTGATCCGCGAGTGCCTCAAGGAGCTGAATATTGACGAGAAGCATACGGCGCCGGGAGCTGTGCAGTCGCATATCTCAGATGCAAAGAATCGCCTTCTCGATGTCAAAGCATTTACATCCGAGGCTTCCGATTTCTTTGCAGAGCAGGTGGCAAAGGTGTATGAGCTCTACCAGTCGAAACTGCGCGCGAACAACGCGCTTGATTTCGACGATCTGCTGATGCTGACGGTGGAACTGCTCTCCAACAACGAGGAAATCCGAACAAAGTATCAAAAGAAGTTTCAATACATTCTTGTGGATGAGTATCAGGATACGAACGGCGCGCAGTATGCAATTACGAAGCTGCTTGCCGCGGGACACCGCAATATCTGTGTCGTCGGTGATGCAGATCAGTCGATCTACGGGTGGCGCGGCGCGGATATGCGCAACATCCTGAACTTCGAGCGCGATTATCCGGACGCGACGGTGATCTTGCTCGAACAAAACTACCGCTCGACAAAGAATATTCTTGCAGCGGCAAATGCGGTCATCGAGAACAATCTGACCCGCAAAAAGAAGGATCTCTGGACCGATAATCCGACGGGCGATCCCATCATCGTCTATGAGGGGGGGACAGAGAAGAACGAGGCAGCATTCATCGTGCGCGAGGTGGAGCGCCTGCACACGATGTTCAACATGAAATACGGAGATATTGCCGTACTCTATCGCACGAATGCACAGTCCCGCAACATCGAAGAAGCCTTCTACGCAACGGGGGTTCCCTATGCGATGGTCGGTTCGGTACGTTTCTATGATCGCCGCGAGATCCGAGACATCATTGCGTATCTGCGCGTAATCTATAATCCGCGCGATACGCTGAGCCTCCTGCGCATCATCAACGTTCCCAAGCGCGGACTCGGACAGACCACTCTCGGACGTATGATGGAGAAGGCGGCAGAGTATCGCATCTCGCTCTTTGAGCTCATTACGGACGCACAGCTGCTCAGTACAATTCCAAAGCTCTCTGCAAAGGTGAAATTTGAGCTTGAGGATTTTGCTGCGCTCGTCTTTACCTACATTGGACAGCTCGGAACACGAGCCCTGCATGAGATTGTCGAGGACATCATTGAAGAGTCGGGCTATGCTGCCGCCCTTGAGGACGACCCCAAGGAGGATAACCGCGACCGCCTTGAGAATCTGCGCGAGTTTATCAGCGTTGCAAAGAATTTCGAGGACGGCGCAGAGGAGGGGGCAAACGGGCTCGAGGACTTCCTTGCACAGATCTCGCTCATCTCCGATGTCGACGAGACGGAGCAGTCGGACGGCAATGTCACGCTCATGACCTTTCATGCGGCAAAGGGACTGGAGTTCCCGACCGTATTCATGGCGGGCATGGAGGAGGGGCTTTTTCCGCATTCACGTACGCTGCTCGACGATACGGAGATCGAGGAGGAGCGGCGTACCTGCTACGTCGGTATCACGCGTGCTGAGCGGCATCTCTACCTCACCTATGCGCGTCAGCGAACCATCTATGGGCGTACGGAGATATCGTGCCCCTCACGTTTCCTTGCGGAGATTCCGGAGGAGCTGATCGAGCGCAAAGAGGCTGATTTCTTTGCGGAATCTGGCAGTGTGCGCGGACGCTCCGATGTTTGGGGACGGGGCGCATCGGGCGGACGGCGCGGCTATCTGCCGCCACCGCCCCAACATACAGCAGAGGATGGGAGCGTGATCCGTCCCGATGTCGCCGCCAAGTTTGTGGCGGGGGATGCCGTGCGCCACAGCAAGTGGGGCGATGGACGCATCGTTGCCATCAGCGGTGAGGGAGAGGATGCAGAGCTTACAATTGCATTCCCCGGCGAGGGGATCAAGAAGTTCGTGCAGAAATATGCACCAATATTGAAGCTATGAGGGCAATATGAGTGATATCAAGGAGATCAAGAGCGAGCTCACAGAGCTGCGGAAGAAGATCCGAAAATATTCGAAGCAGTACTATGATGAGAATGCGTCCGATATCTCGGACTATGACTTCGATATGCTGATGCAGCGACTAAAAGCAATTGAGGCAGAGTATCCGGAGCTCATTACAAAGAATTCGCCGACACAGAAGGTGGGCGGAACAGCGCAGCGTGAAGTCGGTGTTCTCGTGCCGCATGACGTGCCCATGCTCTCCCTTCAGGACGTATTCAGCGAAGAGGAGATTCGTACCTTCGTCACGGGGGTTCTTTCCCATTTTCCGACCGCAGAATTTGTCGTGGAGGAAAAAATCGACGGGCTCTCGCTTGCCCTGCGCTATGAGAACGGTGTTCTGGTGCGCGCAATTACGCGTGGTGACGGCATTGTGCAGGGAGAAGATGTCACGCTAAATGCACGCGCAATCAATGACGTTGTAGAGGAACTGCACGATCCTCTGCCGTATTTTGAGGTGCGCGGCGAGGTTTACATGGAGCGTGCAGCCTTTGCCGAGGTCAATGAGCGGCAGGAATTGCTCGGGCTAAAGCCCTTTGCGAACCCACGCAATTGTGCAGCAGGAACACTGCGTCAGCTGGATGCACGCGTAACAAAGGAGCGACAGCTCTCGATGTTTGTGTTCAATTTACAGCGTGCAGAGGGGCATTCATTTACTGCCCATACCGAGGCATATGACTTTATGCGGGCACAGGGGATCAAGATTATCGCGAATTACAGCGTCTATCATACGGCAGATGGGGTCTGGGATGCAATCACGAAAATCGGTGCACGACGCGGTGAGCTTTCCTACGACATCGACGGCGCCGTCGTCAAAGTCAACAACTTCGCACAGCGCGCGGAACTCGGTGCGACGGCAAAGGCACCGCGCTGGGCAATCGCCTACAAATACCCGCCCGAGGAAAAGGAAACAGTTCTTCGCTCAATTGAACTCTCCGTCGGCCGTACGGGGCGAATTACGCCGACAGCGGTATTCGATCCTGTACAGCTCTGCGGTACGCGCGTCGAGAGGGCGACTCTGCACAATCAGGACTATATCGACAGTCTTGACGTGCGTATCGGTGATACAATCCTCGTCTACAAATCGGGTGAGATTATCCCGCGCGTCAAGGCTGTCGTCATGGAGAAGCGCCCGCAGGGAACGCAGCCCTATGTCATCGGCGATACCTGTCCCGTCTGCGGATCTCATGCCGTGCGTGAGACGGATACGGCGGATATGAAATGTCAGAATCCGGCGTGCCCCGCACAGGTGGAGAACCACATCTTGAACTTTGTCAGCCGCAATGCGATGGACATCAAAGGGTTTGGCGAATCGGCAATCATTGTGCTGACACATGCGGGTTATCTGCATGATATCGCTGATATATATTCGTTACATTTGCATCGAGATGAACTCATTTCCTCCGGCCTGATCGGACGAGAAAAGAGCGTCGACAATCGTCTTGCCGCAATCGAGGCGAGCAAGGCGAATACACCGGATCGCCTCCTCACGGGACTCGGAATCTCCGGCATTGGACGTGCGGCTGCGATCTCTCTCATGCAGGCATTTCCGTCCATCGACGCTCTGGAGGAGGCGGCGCTCGCAGATCCGGAGAAGATCCGCGCCGTTCCCGATATGGGTGAGATCAGCGTGCAGAAACTCTCGGAATTCTTTAGGTCGGAATCCGGACGTGCTCTGCTCAACAAATTCCGTACGGCAGGCGTGAACTTTGTGAGTGCTCCGATGGAGCGCGCCGGCGCGGCTCTCGATGGAAAGAGTTTCGTCATCACGGGGACGCTGCCGACACTTTCCCGTGAGGAATGTGCGGCACTCATCACCGCTCACGGCGGTACGGTAAAAGGATCTGTGTCAAAGAAGACCGACTACCTCGTCGCAGGCGAAGCGGCGGGAAGCAAGCTGCAGAAAGCGGAAAATCTCGGTATTCCGATCTTGGATGAAGCAGCGCTTAAGAATATGATTGCGGCAGAATGAAAGGAGCTCATATGAAACTCAGCAGATATATTGATTCCTCTCCGCTGGGTCCCGCGATGACCTTCGATGAGGTACGTGCGGCGATTGCGGAGGCAGTGCAGCAGGAGTGCTGCTCGGTCTGTGTGCAGCCGGCAGATATTCCGCTTGCCGTGGACCTGTGCCGCAATACCAAAACGCGCGTGTGCACAGTGCTGGACTTCCCGCATGGGAAGGCACCCGCTGCCGTAAAAGAGCTTGAGGCGCGTTACTATATGGAGTACGGTGCCGAAGAACTCGATATGGTGATGAACTACGGGCTTGCACGCTCCGGCAGATGGGCGGAGGTCGAGGCAGAGATACGTGCCGTTGTCAATGCAGCACACGCAAGGGATGTGCAGGTCAAGGTCATCTTTGAGGCAAGCCAGCTGACACCGGAGGAGATCGCGCAGGCGACAGAGGTGAGTATTGCGGCGGGCGCAGACTTCGTCAAGACGGCAACGGGATTCTTGGGGACGGGTGCAACGGAGGAGCAGCTGCGCATCATGCTGGATACGTCGCACGGACGATGCAAGGTCAAGGCATCCGGCGGCATTCGGG
>CALALM010000437.1 GCA_937925565.1 uncultured Centipeda sp. | reverse complement strand
TTGAGGGCGGTCAGATGCCTCTCTACCGTCGTCTCCCGAAGCGCGGCTTCAAGAACATCTGGGCAAAGACCTTTGCCGAGGTGAACGTTGGCAGCCTGAACTGCTTCGAGGACGGTGCAACGGTTGATCCCGTTGCGCTCATCGAGGCGGGTATCCTCAAGAATGTCCGTGACGGCATCCGCATCCTTGGCGATGGCGAGCTCACGACGAAGAACCTCACCGTTCGCGCACAGGGCTTTACGCAGGGCGCGGCGGAGAAAATTGCAGCGGCAGGCGGCAAAGTCGAGGTGATCTAAGGTGCTCGATGCCCTTGGAAACATCTTTCGGATTCCGGAACTGCGGCAAAAAATTGTATTCACACTCATCATGTTCGCCGTGTTCCGCATGGGGACGCACATCCCTGTGCCCGGCGTCGATCCGACGGCGATCGAGCAGCTCTTTGCACAGGGAACCCTGTTCGGACTGCTCGACCTCTTCTCGGGTGGTGCGTTCAGTAAATTCTCCGTCTTTGCGATGAGCATTACGCCCTACATCAACGCAGCCATCATCATCCAGCTGCTCAACGTCGTTGTACCGACACTTGAGCAGTGGTCGAAGGAAGGTGCGGAGGGACATAAGAAGACGACGAAGGTCACGCGGTACCTGACGGTTGCACTTGCATTCTTTCAGGCGATCGGCATGTCGATCGGTCTCAAGAGTGCGATCCTCAACCCGAACCCCATGAACATCCTCATCATTGCGATTACCCTCACAGCGGGAACGGTATTTCTCATGTGGCTGGGCGAGCAGATCACGGCAAACGGCGTCGGCAACGGGATCTCCCTGATCATCTTTGCCGGTATCGTCGCGGCACTGCCGAAGAACATCGGCACGATCTACGCCTACGTCAAGGCGGGCACGATCAGCTACTTCAGCGTGTTCATGTTCGGCGTCATTGCACTTGCGATGATCGTCTTTGTCATTCACATCGAAACGGGCTTCCGCCGCGTTCCGATCACGTATGCAAAACGACTCGTCGGCGGGCGCGTCGGAACGAGCGGACATTCGAGCCACATCCCGTTCAAGGTGAATCAGGCGGGTG
>CALALM010000436.1 GCA_937925565.1 uncultured Centipeda sp. | reverse complement strand
TCTTGATCGTGCGCGTCGCCTTCTTGCCGAGCAGGAAGCGGCGGTGACGATCCTCGTTCACGCGGTCCGCGTTCTTATCCTCGGCAGACTCTGCTGCCGCTGTCGGCTCCTCGGCAGACGGTGCAGGTTCAGCCGTCGCGGACGCGGGCTTCTCAGCGGGTGCCTCGACCGGCACCTCCTCCACAACAGGCTGTTCTGCCGCAGGTTCCTCGACCGGAGCCTTCGGTGCAGCGGGCGGTGCAGGTTCAGCCACAGGTGCCGCCGCTGCGGCGGGTGTCTCCGCCATAGCAGGCTCCTCGACCACAGGTGCAGTCTCTACCACCGGCTCTGCCGCAGGCGCCTTTGCCGCGGGTGCTGTCACAGCGGGTGCCGCCGGTGCAACCGCTGCGTCAAATTTTTTTCCGGCATCGCCCTCCGGGGAGATGACCGTGACTTCCTTACCGAAGATGGATACCTGATCCGCCGTCACCTCGAAGACGTCGCCCTCCGGCGACGTGATCTCGCACTTTTCGATGCTGCCGTCCTCACCGATGAAGATCTCGGTGATGCTGCCCTGAATGACGCCCGTACGCGTGATCGCCTTCGTGCCGATGACGCGGATGTTGTCGTCGAGCAGTGTCTCGAAATCGCCCGCCGCATCGAGTGTCAGGATGTTCTCGCTGTTGTTGATCGTGACGGCATCCTCGCCGACCGCAATGACATTATCGTAGGGGATGAGCTTGACTCCGCGATACCAGTCCTCGTCCTCAAT
Source organism: uncultured Centipeda sp. (assembly GCA_937925565.1). Lineage (GTDB taxonomy): Bacteria > Bacillota > Negativicutes > Selenomonadales > Selenomonadaceae > Centipeda. The sequence continues at coordinate 1,265 of CALALM010000436.1, read as the reverse complement.
CGTGACCGCCGCCACCACGCGGTTCGGCGCGTCAATGAGCAGCGTCTTGCTCATGCCGAGCTCGCGCCCCTCTGTGATACTGATGACAGGAAGTCCCAGAATGTCAACGCTTTTTTTCATGTGTATTCCTCCATTTTACCAAAATGTCAGATGTTCGGCTCCTCCGCGCACCGATCCGCCTCGGCGAGGATCCTCTTCGGCACCTCGCCGAAAGGAAGCGTGGGCGTCCCTTGCGCTGTGAGCATATGAGAAACGACGGTCAGGGCTTTGCGGGAGCGCTGAAACTCCTGCGCCATGTCGGCGTTCTTTGCAACGACGGGCAGCGTGAGCGCCTCATCAAAGAGGGCGAGCGCTGCATTGTAGGCCCCCATGCTCTTGTAGAGCGTGGAGAGCTCAATGATGAGATATGGGATGTAGGAGTCATCCGGATAGGATGCAAGCGCATGGCGATATGCCGCAATCGCACGCAGAGGATTCTTCTCTGCCGCCTCGTACGCCATATCGAGCAGCGCGTCCATACTCTTCTCGGCGGGCACCGGTCCCTCCGTCACCACCGCCCGCGCGGGACGCGCAACCGGCGAAACGGGCTGTACGGACTCCTGCGTTGCCGCATCTGCGGGCAATGCGGACGCCGCTGCCCCCCCCTCATCCGGAGAGGCACTGCGCTGCCGCATATACGCGGTCAGAAAGTAATTGTAGAGTGTTACAATGAGTCCCGCCCCTGCGATGAGTGCCCCCAACTGCACATAGTACATCTGCGTGAGCAACGGGCGCATCGTAATCATCCCGATGACAACACCGATGCCCATCAGGATGGCAAGAACAAGCGAGGACGGTCGGATCTGTGTCTGCAACACCGTCGCCCCCTTTTTCAATGACATCACCGCAGCAACGAGTATACCCATACAAGTATTCTAGGATTCTTTCGACATAAACACGAAAATTCCTTCCTTAGTACGAGAAATATTAAAAAACCTGCATTATTTTTTTCTCTTTGCCCTCCTGATCCTTTGTGATCGGCGTGACGACCGTCCGGTCAGACCTCTTCCGCGCCGCCCGTGGTGTCCGCAATTTTTGTGATAGCACCTGATAAAAGAGATTATTGAAATACGCCACATTTCATAGTATAATGGCTGTGACATTCATTCGCGTGCATAAAAATGACGCATGCGAGGGGAAGATAGGTTGATTCACTAACGGATGGGAGAGATTCACATGACGCAGGAAACAGTTATGATCGAGAACAAGACGGGCATTCATGCGCG
>CALALM010000435.1 GCA_937925565.1 uncultured Centipeda sp. | reverse complement strand
CTTTATCGATCCCAATCATGTCTATGAGTCGCATGATCCTGTTGCGATTGCCGCAGATATTGCACCGCTCATCGGTCTTACGGAGCAGGACATCCTCGATGACATCGCCGTCGGCGGCGGCTTCGTTTGGGTCAAGCGGCGCCTTGAGCACAGTGAATATGAGGCGGTGCGCGCTGTGATCCGCGAGAAGGGCTACAGCGACTGTCTCGGCTTTCAGAACGAGGCAAAGCGCTACTATCCGAACGATGCCCTTGCGGCGAATGTGCTCGGTTTCGTCGGCACGGACGACGAGGGGCTCGACGGGGTGGAGCAGGCGCTCGATCCTCTGCTCAAGGGCGAGGTGCGTGAGGAGCGGCTGACGGTCGACGGGCAGCGGCGCCCGATCCTCGACTCCATCTTCTTCGGGCGGCGCACGTATCGCGGCGACTACTGCAAGACGGCGGTGCTGACGATCGACAGCACGATTCAGTTCATGGTGGAGCAGGAGATCGACCGCGCGATGGCGGAGAATGCCCCCACATCCATCACGGCGATCGTCATGGATCCGAAGACAGGCGAGATCCTTGCGATGGCATCCCGCCCCTCCTACAACCCAAACCGCTTCTGGGAATATTCGCGGGAGAATTGGAAGAACCGCGCTGTCTCCTTTATCTATGAACCGGGCTCGACGTTCAAGGCAATCGTCGCGGGTGCAGCCCTCCAGGAGGGCATTGTCACGCCGAATCAGGTCTTCTTCGACCCCGGCTATGTCATGGTCTCGGGGCGGCGCATCCAGAACTGGAGCAACGAGAGCTACGGCGCCGTGACCTTCACCGACATTGTGAAAAAATCGCTCAACACGGGGTTTGCACAGGTTGGACTTTCCCTTGGTGCGGAGAGACTGATGCAGTATACACGTCTTTTCGGTTTCGGCGAGCAGACGGGGATTGATCTGCCCGGAGAGGAGGAGGGCATCCTCTTTCAGGCCGAGGATATGCGTGATTCGGATATCGCGACCACCGCGATCGGGCAGAGTATTGCGGTAACGCCTCTGCAGCTCGTAACGGCAATGTCCGCGATCGCAAACGGCGGTATGCTCATGCGCCCGTACATCGTGCGCGAGATCAAGAATCCGGACGGCTCCATTTATGAGGAACGCAAGCCGCACGAGATTCGTGAGACCCTGCAGCGAACCGTGAATCGCACCTTGATCGGACTCCTCGAGCAGGTCGTCGCGACGGGCGGCGGCTCAAAGGCGGCCGTGCGCGGCTATCGTATCGCGGGCAAGACAGGCACGGCGCAGAAGATCCGTCTCGATACCTCAGGCTATATGGAGGGGCGTTACATCGCTTCGTTCTGCGGATTTGCACCTGTGGAGGATCCGATCTTCACCGTGCTTGTCATGATTGACGATCCGCGCGGCGGCAATTTCTACGGTGGGCAGATCGCCGCGCCCGTCGCCTCGCGCATCTTTGCTCAACTCCTGCGCTACGCGCATGTCGAGCCATCCGGCAATTCGTTTACGAAGGGGGACGAGCCGGTGGAAAACAGTTCGACGGAAGAAAAGCGGGTGGAGGAGAAACGCATGGAATCCGTTGCAACGCCGCCTGAGGGCAAGGCACTCGTGCCGGATTTCACGGGGCTCTCCATGCGCGAGGCGGCACGTCTCGCAGAACAGCGCGGACTCTTCTTCGAGAGCGAGGGTACGGGCGCTGCCGTAGCGCAGAGCCTCAGCGTCAACGATATTGTCGAACAGGGGACGCACGTCAAAGTGTATTTCGCACCGTCGTAACGCAGTGTACATTATCCGCTGGTCGGCAAGGAAATACGGGGTATATGGTCGCCCGAACTGTCCATTCCGATGGAGTGGGCAGTTTTATTTTATTTCTCAGACAAAATAAATTTTCGTATAATATATTGACAGGAAAATATTTTTCGTCATATAATTATATCGAACTCCATATCGGATTGATCTATTGTATTTAGGAGGGTGTTCTATGATCATCAAGCTGGTACGCATTGACGACCGTCTGATT
>CALALM010000434.1 GCA_937925565.1 uncultured Centipeda sp. | reverse complement strand
GGGGAAGATCCCCTGCACTGTGCACGTCGGGAGCTGTCAGAGGAGACCGGCTATACGGCAGAGCATTATGATAAACTGACTGTGATTGCAACGACGGTTGGCTTTTCCAATGAGTACATTCATCTCTATCTCGCTCGGAATCTCTCAGTAGGAAAACAGCATACCGATGAAGATGAATTCGTCAACGTTGTTCAGATGCCGTTTTCTGAGGCGCTTGCCATGATAAAAACTGGAGAGATCATTGACTCGAAAACCATCATCTCACTGATGATGGCGGAAGAACGTCTGCGCGACTGACGAATGGGAGACAGATATGTTCGGATTTAATTTGGAAGAGATGCTGCTAGGAATTCCCGGGCTGATTATCGCGATGACCTTTCATGAATATGCACACGCCCGTGCCGCTGTGTCGCTCGGAGATTTCACACCGCGCCTGATGGGCAGACTGACCCTTGACCCACGTGCGCACATTGACCCCATCGGGCTGATTATGCTCTTTCTCGTGCGCTTTGGCTGGGCAAAGCCTGTCATGGTCAACCCGAGTAACTTTCGCCAACCGAAACGAGATGATATTCTCGTGTCCGTTGCAGGTCCTGCAATGAATCTTCTGCTGGGCTTCATTGCATTCTATACCATTCTCTTCATCCGAACACATAATTTGGATGTTTCTCCGATTACCTATAGTATTATTCAGATGATCTTCGTTTACAATGTCAATTTTGCGATCTTTAACATGCTCCCGATTCCTCCGCTCGACGGTTCGCATATTTTGCGCAACCTCCTTCCGCCGGATCTGGCCTATCGCTATCAGTCGATCGAACGGTACAGCCTCCTGATCATGATCGTGTTCATTGTAACGCCGCTGCTGAGTGTTGTCCTGATGCCGCTATTTCAGTTTGTGTACGGTTTCTATAAGATTCTTGGCAGTGTCCTCTTGTTTTAGAGATTTCTATGGCAGCAGATTATCTAATAAAATTGGGTGCGTTTGAGGGACCGATGGATCTGCTCATGCATTTAATTGAAAAGAATAAAATCGATCTCTATGATATTCCGATTGCCGACTTGACACGCCAATATCTTGAGTATATCGATACGCTATACCAATTCGATATTGAATATGCGAGTGAATTTCTGGTGATGGCGGCGACTCTTCTACACATCAAGTCGCGTATGATGCTCCCTAAAAGCGAAGGGGAAGAAGAGCGGGAAGAGGATCCGCGGATGGAGCTTGTCGAACGTCTGCTGGAATACCGTCGCTTCAAAGAGGTATCCTCCATTCTCTTTTCTTTGAATGATGCGCAGTGTCCTTATGTAGAGCGCACGCCAATACAGCTTTCTACAGATCGGCTTCCCATTACAGGGCTCTCGGCAGAGACTCTTATGCGTATTTTCGCGGATGTGCAGCGCATTCGGGAGAAACCGGTGATTCCTGCTGTCGTGGTGTCGGCGGAAGAATATCGTGTGCAGGACAAGATGACGGATATACTCACACTGCTTCAGCGTAAAAATGGCAGGATCAAACTCAATGACGCATTTCCGACAGGAACGCGCGAGGAACTCCTGTCGGCGTTTTTAGCGCTCTTGGAACTTGCTAAGATGCAGATGATATATATCACACAGGAGCATCTGTATTATGAAATCGTTGTTTCGGTAAAGGAGGGGAGCCGTGCAGTCTCTTAGTCGGACAAGCATATTGGAAGCTGTGTTATTCGCTTCCGGCCTTCCACTCTCTATACCGAAACTTGCTGAAATCATTGAAGCGCCTGAATGGGAAGTCCAAGAAACCCTGACAGAGCTCGGACACATCTTGTCGGAACGGGGGAGTGGAATATTCTTGCGCAGATCTGC
>CALALM010000433.1 GCA_937925565.1 uncultured Centipeda sp. | reverse complement strand
CTCCGAGCCAAGCTGTTCCACGACGATGTCGCGAACCTTGTCAAACGTTGCCATGTATTTTCACCTCCTTTAATAGAATGATTGTATGCTACATAACCATGCCGCCGTCTACATTCAGCGTTTGGCCGGTAATGTACGATGCCGCATCACTCACAAGGAAGAGAACAGCATCGGCAACATGCTCCGGTTTGCCGAGCGTTCCAAGAGGAATCCCCTCGACAAGTTTTTCACGAATATTGTCCTTGAGGACAGCTGTCATATCTGTATCAATGAACCCGGGCGCCACCACATTGACCGTGATCCCACGCGCGGCAAATTCCTTCGCCGCCGCCTTCGAGAAGCCGATCACGCCCGCCTTTGCGGCAGCATAGTTTGTCTGTCCCACGTTACCGATCTCGCCGACCACGGAGGAGAGATTCACAATGCGCCCGCTGCGCTGCTTCGTCATAAACTTCGCGGCAGCCTTGGTGCAGGCATAAATGCCTTTGAGGTTCGTACCGATGACCGCATCGAAATCCTCATCCTTCATGCGGACGAGCAGCGTATCACGTGTAATGCCCGCATTGTTGACAAGAATATCAAGTCCGCCAAGCTCCTCATGCACACGCGTGACCATCTCGGTCGCGGCTGCACTGTCCGACACATCTGCCTGAACGAGCATTGCGGTACCGCCCTGCTCCTCGATGATCGCCTTGACCTCCTCGGCAGCGGTCTGATTGCCCGCATAGTTGACGGCGACCCTTGCGCCCTCCTGTGCAAGCCGAATGGCGATCGCGCGTCCAATGCCGCGAGAACCGCCCGTAACAAGAGCAACTTTACCATCAAGAAGCATGAATTTCCTCCTTAATTGCACCGAATTCATTTAATCATTACTTCTTTAGTGTGTCAAGTGTTTTTTGCAGGGATTCCACGTTCTCGACGTTCAGACTCTTCAGTTCCTTGTCGATGCGCTTGTTAAAGCCTGCGAGTGTCTTGCCGGGACCGCACTCGACGTAGGTATCCGCGCCAAAGTCGCGCATCGCGCCAACACACGCGATCCAACGTACGGGATGATCCGCCTGCGCAACGAGATTTGCCTTGATCTCTGCCGCCGTCTGCTGAAGTCCGCCCGTATAGTTCGAAACCACAGGGAACGCCGCATCGTGCAGCTCCACCTTGTCCAGTTCCGCCGCAAGTTTCTTCGCCGCCGGCTCCATGAGCGTCGAGTGGAACGGTGCAGAGACCGGCAGGATGACCGCCTTCTTTGCGCCCTTTTCCTGCAGAAGCGTGACCGCATGCTCCACGCCCTTTGCCGTACCCGCGATAACCGTCTGCCCGGGGCAGTTGAAGTTGACTGCCTGACCGGCACCCACGGTGCTCGCCTCGGCGCAGACAGCAATGATCGTCTCATCGTCGAGACCGATGACCGCAGCCATCGCCCCCTCGCCCACGGGAACGGCTTCCTGCATATAGGCGCCGCGCTTGTGCACGAGCAGGACAGCGTCTTGGAACGACAGCACGCCGGCAGCGACGAGTGCCGCGTACTCACCGAGGCTGTGCCCTGCCGCGATCTCGGGCGCGATGCCCTCGGCGCGCAGAAGCTCGGAGGCGATGACCGCCACCGTGAGGATGGCAGGCTGCGTGTGCTCAGTCAGCTGCAGCTGATCGGCAGGGCCCTCGAAGCAGAGCTTGCTGATGGAGTAGCCCAGCGCCTCATCCGCCTCGGCAAATCGCTTCTTTGCGAGATCATAGGTATCGAAGAAATCCTTCCCCATACCGACAACCTGCGCCCCTTGCCCGGGGAATAAAAATGCAAGTTTTCCCATCGTCCTGTTCCTCACTCATAGGTTTTGCGTGCGGCATCAATTGCGCCCGGAAGCCCATTTACAATATCCTCGATGATCCGCCGCACAGGCTTGATGTCCGAGAGCATGCCCGAGATCTCGCCGATCATGACGGATCCGTTGTCAACATCGCCCTCGTGCGTCGCACGATGCAGACTGCCGACACCGAGCTGCTCAAGCTCCTCGTTCGAGGCACCTGCCGCTTCCATCTCCTCGTATTTGCGCGAGAGCTTGTTCTGGAGGACGCGCGCGGGGTGTCCGAGCGAGCGTCCCGTGACAACCGTCGAGCGATCCTTTGCCTTGAGCACGGCGTTCTTGTAGTTCGGATGTGCAATACACTCCTCGCTCAGCACGAAGCGCGAACCCATCTGGATCGCCTGCGCGCCAAGCGCGAACGCTGCTGCCATGCCGCGCGAGTCACCGATACCGCCCGCACCGATGACGGGTACATCGACCGCGTCAACCACCTGCGGTAGGAGCGCCATCGTCGTGATCTCGCCGATGTGACCGCCGGACTCCGTGCCCTCGGCGATCACGGCATCCACGCCCGTACGTACGAGACGGCGTGCCAGAGCTACCGATGCCACCACAGGAATGACCTTCGAGCCGATCTCCTTCAGCGCCGGTACATACTCGCCGGGATTGCCCGCACCCGTCGTGATGACGGGAACGCGTTCCTCGAGCACCACCTGCATGACCTCCTTGACAAAGGGGCTCATGAGCATGACATTCACACCGAATGGCTTGTCCGTCCATCCCTTTGCCTTGTGAATCTCATTCCTGAGTGCATCGGGCGGCATATGACCGGCACCGATCAGTCCAAGCCCCCCCGCATTGGAAACGGCGGAGGCAAGCTCGGCTGTGCCAATCCATGCCATACCACCTTGGAAGATTGGATACTTGATGCCAAGCATCCGACAAATCGGATTGTTTTCAAACATTAACCGTTTTCCTCCTTCGCCCACTTCATAATACACGACGCCCA
>CALALM010000432.1 GCA_937925565.1 uncultured Centipeda sp. | reverse complement strand
CGGACACAAGGTTCAGCTCGTCGGTGACGATCTCTTCGTCACGAATACGGAGCGCCTGAAGAAGGGCATTGACCTCGGCGCGGGCAACTCCATTCTCATCAAGCTCAACCAGATCGGCTCCGTCTCTGAGACGCTCGAAGCGATCAAGATGGCACACAAGGCAGGCTATACGGCGGTTACGTCCCATCGTTCAGGCGAGACCGAGGATACGACGATTGCCGATCTCGCGGTTGCGCTCAACACCGGGCAGATCAAGACGGGCGCACCGTCCCGCTCCGAGCGTGTCGCGAAGTACAACCAGCTCCTGCGCATCGAGGAGCAGCTCGGCGGCAGTGCGGTCTATCTGGGCAAGCGCGCGTTTGGCTTCACGAAGTAAGAATATCCTTTGAGATGAAAAATCCCCCGCTGCGGCGGGGGATTTTTGTATGTAAGCGGAAAGGAAAAGATTGCAAGCCGATAGAGGGGCGTCCCCTATATGACCTCGACAAGCTCTGCCACTGCTTTCCGCTGTGTATGGCGCGGGGAGGGGACACCTTTCTCGGTCGCATATCCGATGGGGAAGATGGCGATAAGATCGTAGTCTGCCATCTGAGGAAAGAACTCTTTTATCTTGGGCGCGTCAAAGTGACCGACCCATGTCGAGCGCAGTCCCTCGTTGTGAATGGCGAGCATGATGTAGGTCGCGACGATGGAGGCATCCACATCGGCGAAATTGCGTCCGTCGTATTGACGTATCCATGCCTCGTCCGCCTTTCCGCCGACTATGAGGAAAACACCTGCACCGAAGGTGTAGTTCGTCGTTTCTGCGAGTTTTGCCCGCGCCTCGGGGCTCTCGACCGCCCAGATCTTGAACGGCTGCTTGTTGACCGCCGTGGGCGCAACACGCGCCGCCTCAAGAATACGGTCAAGCGCCTCGTGCGGGATCTCTCTGTCCGATAGGGCGCGGCATGAAAATCGATCTTGAACAAGTACATTGAATTCCATATGAGTACCTCCTTACGTGAACCTCTTAAAGTATAGCACAAGTCAGCGGAAATAGGCGGGATTTTTTGGAACATCGCAGTTACATGGAGGAAATCGAATGTGGGAAGCGAATTGTATCAATGCAGAAGAAATACTGACGCATGAGGTTCTGCGTATGAAATGAGGGGGAATTTTCGATGAAAAAATTTATGACCGCGACGATGATGGCGACGATTCTTGCCGTAGGCAGCAATATGTCTGCACCGACGGCGGAAGCGGGCGGCGTATACTTTGCGGATGCGCCCGTGGTTTCGCCGGCGACAACCGCACCTGCATCCGTATCTGCTGTTGGGACGCGTCCCGCCGTTTATGTTCCGGGGCGCATTACAACACCCATCATTGACCGCGAGCTTACAACAGATGAGAATATGCTGTTCCTTGCGATCGACAAGGCGGACTACAATACGATCCAGCTGATGCTCGACCAGGGGGTTGATATCAACGCATACTACAGGAGCAAGGGAACGACGCCCCTCGGACGCGCATTGGAGAAGAACAATCGCACGACCATTCAGTTTCTGCTTGAACGCGGCGCAGATGTGCAGGGTTATGTCTACGATGCGGGAAACTATCGCATACGATCATATCTCGTGGAGGCGGCGGATCGTCATGACCTCACGCTCGTCCAGTATCTGCACAACTGGGGCGCGGACATCAATGGGACTTCTTGGGGCTATGGCTCGGGCTATTTCAACGCGCTCTTTACACTCGGCTCATCCGCAGACGATATCAATGTGATGCGCTACCTTATCGCGCAGGGCATCAATGTGAACTATGTGGCGGGCAGCGGTACGACACCGCTGATGTACTTCGCAAAGATGTGGATCGATTCCGGCGTGCGGCAGAATCTACTCAAGATGCTGCTCGATGCGGGTGCAGACCCTGCGGTGCGCGACAAGGATGGAAAGACGGCGGTGGATTACTGCATGGCTCACAACGATCTTGAGAGTGCGCGCTTTCTCCAGACCTATCAGCGTCAGTAATCACCATACATGCTGTTGGCGCGGGCAAATGCGGCGGATCACGTCTGCCGTTTGCCCGTGCCTTTTGTATTGCGCCTTTCAGTCTGTTTTAGGAAATGTCTGTTATACTGCGTACGCAATAGAAATGTGAGGTGAAGGATGCGGAAAACAGCGGCAACAATGCTTTCGGTTCTCGTGATTGCGGCGGCGACACTCTTTCCGCCTGCACGCGCGGAGGCGATTGACGCGTGGGGCATTGCGGCGCAGGCGCTCGGCGTGCTCGGTGCGTATCACTCGGCGCTCGGCGCGGTGCTTGCGCTCGGCAATGATGTCAGCGCTCAAGTGCAGAGCGAGCGACAGGATATTGCGGAAAACGGGCGTGTGCGGAATGCGCGTGATATCGAACTTGTGGACGGAATTATGGAGCGGCTCGTGCAGGACGGTGACTATGTGCTCCGCGTGAACTCGCTGCCCTTTACATGGGCAGTCACGGACAGCGCTGTCTTCAATGCGGCATGCTATCCGACCGACTACGTGACGATCAATCGGGGACTTATCCGAGGTCTCGGCGGAAACGTGGATGAGCTCGCTGCGGTTCTCGGGCATGAGATGACGCACGGCATCCGTCAGCACAGTGCGCACAACTATGCGAAGGCGGCGGCGCAGTTCTACGGTATGAGCTTCCTCAATATGAATTTCGGTCTGATGGACTGGAACAAGCTCAACGCACTCGTGGGCTACTCCGTCGCCAAGAATGTTACGCTGCCGACGGAGTACGAGGCAGACGAGGGCGGCTTTCGCATTATGACGAGCGCAGGTTTCAACCCCGGCGGTGGAGCGGCGGCAATGGCGCGCATGGGCTACTATCTGACCTATGTGACGCAGGATCTGCAGGAGTATCAGGATCCGACGCAGAAGAACCTGCCGCAGGACGATTTCTCCGACCACCCCGCGACGGAGCGGCGCGAGGCAAAGCTCGCGGGATTCATGACGGACTACAGTGCGGGACATGTGACCGTCACCGACCGCAAGACCGTCTGCATTGACGGAACCCCGCTCCTCACAGTGACGTGGACGGATGATGACTATGACAACAGCCCAGAGAATGCCTATCTCGTTGCCGGAGCGCTTGCACGTGCCTTTCATGACTACGACCGCGCGGAGGACTGGCACCTCGTTCTGACACGGGACGGCGGCGCGACCCTCGGAGGTGACCCGCGCGTGAACGAGCTGCTCGTATATTTCCTCGCGAAAGAACGGGCAGGGGAGCGCCTGATCACGCTCGTCCATGACGCCTATGCGGGCGAAGCGGCAAGCGGTGCGCGAGAGAAACTGCGTACCGCCGAGAAGATGCGCGCAGACGCACGCGCGGCAGAGCTTGCCGTGGTGGAGAATGCCGATGCGAAGGCAATCAAGAAGATCCGTGAGAACAGTGATGCGTACAGCGACTATGGGGACAGCGTGCGGGCGTTGACGCTCATGGAGCGCGTCTTTTCTTCGCCCCATGATGACAGCCGCGCACTCAGCCACGTCATCCGCGCGCGTGCGTACGCCGTGCAGGGTGACGCTGCGCAGGCAATGGCGGATGCGGACAAGGGGGTTACGGATGATCCGAAGGATGTCTACACATGGCTGAACCGTTCGGATGTACGCCGCATGCTCGGTGACCGTGACGGCGCACTCTCCGATGCGATGAAGGCAATCGAAACGGATGCAAAGAATCCCTACGGCTATCTCATTGCAGCAGAAATCTATGATGAGATGGGCAGTACGGCGGAGGCACAGGCGTATTTCAAAAAGCTCTACGCCGTCGAGCCCAAGGCGCTGGGGCGCATTCCGGACGAGTATCTGGAAGCTGTGGACAAGCATGCCTATGCGACCCGCATGAAGGAAAAAGAGAAAGAGCGCGCGGCTCGCGAGAAGGAAATTCGCGCAAAACTGCAAGAAAAAAACCGTCCAAAGGACGGCAATACAGATTGACGAGGGGGCGGCTCAGCCGCTCCTTTTTTTACTGTGCTTTCGCCACAGAGCATAACAGAGCGCACCTGTTGCAATAACAACGACATCGACGATGCTGTAGGTAAACGCATAGCCATAGGTGACGGCGACAACGCCAAGTCCTGCGGCAGCGAGTCCGACGCTGATGTCGAGCGACCAGAAGTAGGTGGCAGTCGCGACACCTGCGCGCGCGGCGGGTGCACTGCGTACGGCGAGTGTCTGGAGGGCGGGCGTAACCGCACCAAAGCCTGCGCCGAGGAGAAGCGCTGCCGTGATGAGGCCTGCGAGTCCCATGATCGTGCCGAGGAGGAACATCCCCGCCGCGAAGAGCAGCAGCCCCGGATAGACGGTGTAGTCCGGTCCCTTGCGGTCGAAGATGCGTCCGATGAAGGGGCGTGTCACGAGGATGGCGCCCGCATAGCACGCATAGAAGAGGCTCGTCTCGGAGGAGAGCCCGAGGCTGCGCGTATAGAGCGGGATAAAGGTGAGGACGCTTCCGTAGGCGAAGAAGAGAATGCCCGCGATGAGTGCGGGGGCAAGGGCACGCCGCTCAATGAATGTGCTGACGGAAAGTGTGCGTGCAGACCTTTTTTGCGGAAGGATGACCTCGTCGGGGAGTTTCTGCCCGCCGCCCGCGGCGATGGAGACGGCGGCGAGAACGCTGAGCGCGGCAAAGAGCGTTGTTGCGGAGAAATGTTCCATGAGCAGAAGACCGATCATCGGCCCCACCACCATCGCCAGATTCGTCGAGAGAGCAAAGTAGCCGATGCCCTCGCCCTTGCGGGCGGGGGGGAGAATCAGTGCCACAAGTGCAGCTGCCGTCGTCGTTGCAACAGCGAAGATAATGCCGTGCAGGAGGCGCAGTCCGTAGAGCGCGGAGAGCGCTGCGGCAAAAGCAAATGCCGTCATGACGAGGAAGAATGCCACCGTAATCGCGATCATCAGATGCCGCTTGTTGACGGCGTCGATGAGAATGCCGGCAAAGGGGCGCGCGGTGACTGTCCCGATCTGGAAGAATGTCATGGCAAGCCCCGCCTCGATATCGCCGCCGTCATACTCCGTCATGATGACAATGGGCAGCGCCGCAATCATGGCATACTGCGTGATATAGATGAGAAAATTGCTCAGACTCATGCCAAGAAACTCGCGTGTCCAAAGTTTCTCTGTGTGCATCTTGTTCATGGGATAACCTTTCATCTTCTGTTTGCATCATGTAGGATTCAATATACTACGAACGGGCGGGTATGTAAAGATGGAGGCGCTGTATGTCAAGCGGCAGCACGACGGACGACAAAGTCAATATCCCGAACGGCAACCTTTTTTCTGTGAGTATAATTAAAGATTGACGATATGGGACGAACATCTTATAATGGAAGGGACGAAATAGGGAATGTTTGTCAAATGGGAGGCAGGTCATGGAAACACAGAAAAAACCGTCGGTGCGTGATGTACTCTGGGAGAAGAAGCGTGCGCGTGATCATATGCTCGACGCTGTAAGAAAACTCAGTAATGAAGCGTGGGCGCTTTTTGAAAAGATCGCCGCAGACCGCTCCGCAAACACGAAGGATGCCGTGACGGCACGGGAGATTGGACTGCAACTGCGATCCCTCGGCTATCTCATCGAGGGGGAGCATTACATCGACCGCATTGCTTTCGAGTTGCAGACGAAAGACGTCTATGTGACGGCGAGTGAGGTCGCAAGAGCATATGTGTCGGACATGGTTCTGCAGTATCTCGACAGAATTCTTCTCTATGGAAAGCAGTCTGAATGGGACAACGGGGCACTGCGGGAGGAGTATCAGACATCGTTGGAAAAGTCTCTTGAGGAAATACGCGCAGCGCTTGTTCCCGCGACCGCGCAGTCACAGGTGAGCGAGCCTGAAAACGCCGAAAACGATTGATTGAGACAGTATTTAGGAGGCTTGCCGTAGATGTTCGGGATGTCAATGGATATCGGAATTGACCTTGGGACGGCAAATGTGCTCGTCTATGTCAAGGGCAAGGGGGTTGTTCTCAAAGAACCCTCAGTAGTCGCGGTCAACCGCGACACGAATCAGGTACTCGCCATCGGTGAGGAGGCACGGCAGATGATCGGGCGTACGCCCGGTAACATTGTCGCGATCCGTCCCCTGCGCGACGGCGTTATTGCGGACTATGACATTACGGAGAGTATGCTGCGCTTCTTTGTCGAAAAGGTGGTCGGGCGCAGTGTTGTCTTCCGTCCACGCATTATGATCTGTATCCCGTCGGGCGTGACAATGGTGGAGCAGCGTGCCGTGCAGGAAGCTGCCGAGCAGGCGGGTGCACGCCACATCCAACTCATCGAGGAACCGCTTGCGGCAGCGATGGGCGCGGGGCTCGATATCGTTGAGGCACAGGGGGCGATGGTCGTCGACATCGGCGGCGGCACATCGGATGTTGCTGTCATCAGTCTTGGCGGTGTAGTGACGAGTGAAAGTATTCGCACGGCGGGTGATACATTCGATGAAGACTTGATGAACTATGTCAAGCGCGAGTTTAATCTGCTCATCGGTGAGCGTACGGCAGAGGAGATCAAGGTACGTGTTGGTGCTGCGTATACATCGGCACGGCGTGAGCAGATGGATATCCGCGGGCGGGATCTCCTCACGGGGCTTCCGAAGAATATCACGATCTCGACCGCGCAGGCCGCCTCAGCCATCGAGAATTCGGTCATGCGCATTGTCGACTGTGTGAAGAAGGTGCTTGAGGATACTCCGCCGGAGCTCGCGGCGGATATCATGGACCGCGGCATTGTGCTGACGGGTGGCGGAGCACTGCTCTATGGCATGGCGGAGCTCATCCAGCGTGAGACAGGTACGCCGACTTTTGTTGCGGACGATCCTATGACCTGCGTTGCGCTCGGCTGCGGCAAGGCACTCGATATCTTTGATAAATTTGACGGCAGGGCAGTGAATACGAGTTTCGGTCGAAAAAAATAACAGGAAGGAAAAACGCATCTTATAGCGAAATTATATAGGAAAGCTGTTTTTTTGGAAAAGAGGGATAAGATATGTGGAGAGGGCTCTATATCGCAGCGTCCGGGATGATCACGGAGACGAAGCATACAGATATGATCGCGAACAATCTTGCCAATGCAGCGACGACGGGATTCAAGCGTGACGACATGGCGATCCGTGAGTTTGAACCGATGCTTCTGCGCCGCATCAACGACAACTCTGCGGATACAAAAGTGACGAGCTTCAAGGGGTTCCGTGTCGACGGAAATCGTGCGCCGCGTGTCGGTATTCTCGGTCTCGGCTCTGCGGTGGATGAGATCGCAACGGATCATCTTCAGGGTGCGATGCAGACGACGGGCAACACCTATGATCTTGCCATCTCGGGCGAGGGGTATTTCGTCATTGGCACGCCGCAGGGGCCGCGCTATACGCGTGACGGCA
>CALALM010000431.1 GCA_937925565.1 uncultured Centipeda sp. | reverse complement strand
GATCGGGCCCTCGATCGGTGCGGGCTGTTATACGGTTGGGACAGAGGTTGCAGAGCGTTTTCGTGCCGCGTTTCCGGCGCATGCGGAAAAAATTGTGCAGGAACGGGACGGAGAAATCCATCTCGATCTTTGGACGGCAAATCATGTGCAGATAACGGAGACAGGCGTTTTGGAGGAGAATATCGACCATGCGGACATATGTACCTCGTGTGACCGCAGTTTCTTTTATTCCTATCGTGGGGCAGGCGGAAGAACAGGGCGGCTGGCGGCAGTAATGGAGCTGAGATGAGTGACGATATGATGATAGGCACACGGATTCAGTCGGTACGCACGGCGATCATGGAAGCGCGCGCACGGCGCACGCGTGTGTCCAAGGATGCGCCCGTGGAACTTATTGCCGTGACAAAAAATCACCCTGTGGAGGCAATGCAGGAAGCCATTGATGAGGGGATTATGAACATCGGTGAGAACCGTGTGCAGGAGGCACTGGACAAGGCGGAGACTTTGGAGCGAGAGGTGAAATGGCACCTCATCGGGCATCTGCAGACAAATAAGGTGAAGCATGCCGTTCGGCAGTTTGACCTCATTCATTCGGTGGATTCGGTGCGGCTCGCGCAGGAAATCAACAAGGCGGCAGAGAAATTCGGCAAGGTGCAGAACATTCTCGTGCAGATCAATCCGGCACATGAGGAGACAAAGTTCGGCATCGACCCTGCGGAGTTGGATGCGATGCTTGCGGCAATCGCTGAACTGCGTGCCGTCCGTTTGCAGGGTTTTATGTGCATTGCGCCGAATTATGATGATGTGGAGGAGTGTCGCCCGCTCTTTCGCACGATGTATGAACTGTTTCAGCAGATGAAAGAACGCGAGCCGCGTACGGCGGATATTCGCTATCTCTCTATGGGAATGACCCACGACTATGAGATTGCGGTCGAAGAGGGCGCGAATCTCGTGCGCGTCGGTACGGCAATTTTTGGCGCACGTCAATACGCACTAGGAGTGTGAGGCATCAGTGAGTATTTTTAAGAAGATATCAACGAAATTCATCGGCATCACGCCGGAGGATGACGTGGAGGAGAACGAAGGACTGGAAGAGGAGAAGGTACGAGAAAAGCAGACCGCCCC
>CALALM010000430.1 GCA_937925565.1 uncultured Centipeda sp. | reverse complement strand
ACCCGGGCAAGATGCAGACGGCATCGACGTTCCGCCTCTGCGCCCTCGGCGCGATTGACGAGGCGGATATCAAGGGTTTCTTCCGCGTGTTCGAGGAAGCGTTGAACGCATAATTTACACGAAAGGGACAGAGGGAGAAATGCAGGACGACTTCACGGTGTTCTGGCGCAACAACGAACGCGCCTCTGCACTCTTTTACGATCTGCTGGAACGCTCCGAACGCGGGGCATATGACAACGACTTCCTCATGCAGCTCGCCACCTACCGTACCGAATCGCCGGACTCCGAGCGTGCGGATGTCTTTGCCGCGCAGTACCTCCTCCATCATGGGGATGCGGAGAATGCCGTCCTCTGCGGAGAGCGCGCATATGCGCGGCGCCCCGTGAACCTCGCGGTCTGGAAGGTGCTTGCTGCCGCTTATGGTGCGGTTGGACGTGAGTTTGATGCCATCACCATGCAGGGATATATACAGGGGACGTATCCGGATGAGGAGTTCAGCCTTACCCTCCCAAGGAACCGGCAGAAGGATGCGCTCAACCGCTTCTCGCTGGCGGTAAACAACTCCTGCTATATGCCATTGATTGCGGACCGCGCCGTCATCGAAAACGGCCAGTTCCGCTTTGCGTTTGACATCTTCCTCGGCGAGGAGATCCCCCTCACCATACCTGACGGGCATGACCGCCCTTGGGTTGGGATCTACGTGGACGAGGGCTTTCTCTCGGCGATGGCGCCGGTCTATGAACACATCCGTCACGATTCGCTCTTCGTCATCAATGACCGCGATCTCACCTTCGACATCCAAAAGGCGCGTGAGGTCACAGGTATGACACAGCTGGAGGTGCCGGAGGGACGGTCGGTCATTGTGCCAATCGCGGGGACGCTTCCCTATCAGGACCTCCTCATCCAGACGCCCGCAAGGGAGTATCCCGGCTACCTCGGACAGTATTCATTCAGCTATTTCCGATTTGACGAGAGCGTAACTCTGCATTCTGATGAGGATGCTCCCTATGCCGTGGGCACCCCCATTCTCCTCGGGCACAGCCCCCATCGCAAAAAACTCGTACTGAACCTCCTCGTTGACGGGCTGTGCTGGCCTGCGGTGCGGGACCTTTTCGCCGAACATATGCCATGCATTGCCAAATTTTTTGCGCGCGGCGTGATCTTCGATCAGCATTTCTCCACATCGGAGCACACCCTGCCCGCACTTCCCGCCATCGAGACGGGACGCTATCCGCACCACACGCATATCTTTATCGAAAAGGACAGTCACGAGCTGCCGCCCACCATCCGAACGATCTCGGAGTGCATGACGGATCTCGGCTACTACGCCTCTGCGCCGCTCGTTTCAGGACATAACGGTTACCACGGGACATATCGGGGCTATGACCGGCTCATCGCCACCTACGGGTTCCAGCCCGCCTATGAGGGCACGGAGCGCGCCCTGCGCACACTTGAGGCGCTGCGCGAGGTCGATCACTTCATGTTCTGCCACACGACGGACGTGCATCCGCTGACCATACAGGTGCCGCTCAAGTTCTCCACCGAGGTGGAGGTGGGGATGCCGCTCGCGGACCGCTTCGTCCCTCTCGATCCGACGGTGCCGACGATCCGTATCCCCCGCCTCCCGCTCCACCTCAGTCAGCACCTCGTCAGTCTGCACCATATCGACCGCAGTGTCGGGCAGCTCCTCACCTACATTGAGGAGCATTATGGTGCGGACGAATACATCGTGAGCCTTTACTCCGATCATGGCTGCGGATATCATGCCCCCGCGCCGGTGCAGTCGCCGGATCTCGTTGGCGAATACGCTACGGGAGCTACGTGGATGATGCGCGGGGCAGGCGTGCCCGAGGGCGTCATCGCAGACGAACTCACGAGCGCAGTGGATATTTACCCCACGCTCGGACACCTCTGCGGCTTTCCCGTTGCCGAGGACATCGACGGAAACCTCCCCGCGGTCTTCGGCGGTCGTGCGCGCGATGTCCTCTACAGTTCATCCCAGTATCCCGGACAGACGTTCAAGCTCGCCGTGCGTACGCACGATCACGTCCTGCGCCTTGAGACGCGGGATCCCGTCGATGAGGACGGCACAACCGACTTTGCGGATGTCCGCACGGGCATCTATCCGCGCGGATACGACCTGCAGGAGGACCATGCCCTCGACAGCGCCGAACTGCGTGCCTTCTTTTATCCGCGCGCACGGAAGTTTATACGGGAGATTGCAAACAACGGCGAGTTCTGGCCGGCGATGCGCGCGGCGCGGAAGGAATGGTTCGGCGAGAAATAAACGGGCACAGCGAACGAGGGAAAGAACGCTCCCAAACAGAAAGGACCCTGCATGACAGACGATTTTACCGCATTCTGGCGCAACAATGAGCACGCTTCTGCACTTTTTTATGATCTTTTGGCGCGCGCGGAAAAAAACGCCTACGACGACGACTTCCTCATGCAGCTCGCCGCCTACCGTGAGGCAGCACCGAAGTCGGAGCGTGCGGATGTCTTTGCCGCACGTTATTTGCTTGCGCAGAATGATGCGGAGACGGCGTGCATCTGTGCCGAGCGCGCCTATCGCCGCCGCCCCGTGAACTACGAGATCTGGAAGCTGCTCGGCGAAATCTATATGCGCTTGGGGCGTACGGCGGACGCGCTTACGATGTACGGCTATGCACACGGGCTGTATCTCGCCCCCATGATTCCGCCGGAACTTCTGGCGCGCGCAGATGCGGAGGGACTCAACCGCCTCTCTGTTGCCGCGGGCATCGGTACCGGTGCGCCGCTGACGCAGAACCGCGCGGTCATGAACGGGGAGGAGCTGTGCCTGATCCTCGACGGCTTTGTCGGGGAGCACCTGCCGCTCACGCCGCCCGAGGGACAGGCACGCCACTGGGTCGGTGCCTATGTCTGCAATGAATTCCTCTCTGACAAGAGCCTGCTCATCGAGAAGGTGCGCCACACCGATGTGTTCGTTGATACGATGCAGCGCGACTTCCCCTTTCAGCTGCAGCGGGCGGAGGAGTTGCGCGGAGAGATAACGATCGAGATGCCGGAGGGGACGGAGGTCATCGTTCCGATTGCGGGAACGGAACATGTACAGGAACTGAGGATCGAGAGGAACAGCACACCGCCTGCGATGGCATACCTCGGGAAGTGGGCGTTCAGCTATTTTCGTCTCACGGAGACGACACGCCTCACCGCAACCGGCGATGCCCCCTATGCCGTGGGCACACCGATCCGCCTCGGGCACAGCCCCGACCGCAAAAAACTCGTGCTGAACCTCCTCGTGGACGGTCTTTCATGGAATGTGGCGCGCACGCGCTTCCCCGACTGTATGCCGAACATCGCGCGCTTCTTTGCGCGCGGAGTGATCTTCGATCAGCATTTCTCCACATCCGAGTGCACCTATCCCGCGCTCCCCGTGATCGAGACGGGACGGTACCCGCTCCACACGCAGGTCTTTAATGAGCGCGACAGCCACGAGATCCCGCTTGACTTTATGACGCTCTCGGAGTGCATGTCAGATCTCGGTTACTATGCCTCCGCACCGATGGCCGCGAGTGACAGCGTTTACTGCGGTGCGCTGCGCGGCTATAACATGCTGAATGTCGCCGCATGGAAGCTGCCGTCCGCCGAGATGGTGGATCGCGCGATTATGCAGCTGGAGGCGTTTGACGGGACGGATCAGTTCCTCTACCTGCATACGACCGATGTGCACCCGTGGAATGCAAAGGGGTTCAAATTCTATCCGGCGGTGGAGACGCATCTGCCGCTCTCCGAGCGCCTCTTCGACATCGATGAGAACATTGCGAGCGTTCGCCTGCCGAAGCTTGCGCTCTATCAGGAGCAGTTCTGGCAGACCCTGCGCCATGTTGACCGCAGCATCGGTTATCTGCTCTCCTATATTGAGGAGCATTTCGACGAGGACGAATATATCGTAAGTCTTTACTCCGACCACGGAAACTCCGTTTTCACCACACCTTTTGGCAATCTTGTAGACGTCATAGCAGAGAACTCGACGCGCGCGGTCTGGATGATGCGCGGGGCGGGCGTTCCGCAGGGTGTCGTTTCGGATGAACTGACGAGCATTGCGGACATCTACCCGACGCTCGGTGCGCTCTGCGGCTTCCCCGTATCGCCGGATATCGACGGGAATCTTCCCGCCCTCTTCGGCGGGAAGGAACGCGATGCCGTCTACAGCATGTCGATCTTCCCGGGGCAGACGTTCAAGCTCGCCGTGCGTACGCACGCGCATACGTTGAGAATTGAAACGCCGTCTCTTGTCGATGAGGACGGAACGGTGGATTTTACGAATTCCGCCATCGCGATTTACCCGCGCGACCGTGATCTTGAGGCCGGGTACGAACTGGAGAGCGAAGAGCTGCGCGCGTTCTTCTATCCGCGCGCACGGAAGTTAGTACGGGAGATTGCAAACAACGGCGAGTTCTGGCCGGCGATGCGCGCGGCGCGGAAGGAATGGTTCGGGGAGAAGTAAGCGGGTGTGTTGAACGCGGGAAAGGACATTATGACGGACGATTTCACGGTACTCTAGCAGAACAATGACCGCGCCTGTGCGCTCTTTTACGATCTCCTCGAACGTGTGGAGAAAAACGCCTACGACGATGATTTCCTCACGCAGCTTGCCGTCTATCGGGAGCACGACGGAGATGAGGCGCACGCGGACATCTTTGCCGCGCAGTACCTCATCCACCATGACGATGCGGAGGGAGCGCTCCTCTGCGGGGAACGTGCCTTTCGCCGCCGACCGATCAGCCATGCGCTCTGGTCCGTACTCGCGCGCGCCTATACGGCAGTCGGATGCTATACGGATGCGCTCGTCATGCAGGGCTATCTCTCGAACTTTTACAACGTGCCGATTGCGCTGGATGTCCCGCCCGAGGTGCTCAACGAGGATACGCTGAAACGCCTGTCCCTTGCGATGGGCAAAGCAAATTATGCGCCGTTCACTGTGGCACGTATGCGCTACGATGCGGAGCACGGACTCAGCGGGCGCCCGACCGCCTTTGCGGACGAATTTCTCCCTGTCTCGCCCCACATCACGCCGCCCTACTATGTCGGTGTCTACACGGAGCAGGAGCTACACGGAAACAAGGCGTGGCTGATTGCAACCATAAAAAACGCGCCGGATTTCGTCAATTATGTCGGCGGGGATTTCACCTTCGATCTCATCCGCGGGCAGCGTGCTCCCGGGACGGCACATATCGAAATCGCCGAGGGGCAGCGGATTGTGCTCCCGATTCTCGGAACCACGCGTGCCCAGCTGCTCAACGTCCGTACCGATACGGTGAACGATTCGACGTGGCTGAATCCCGGTACCCCCAATTTCTTTCGTCTCGATGAAACGACGGATTTTTCCTCGGGCGACGACTTCATCGTCGGGCATCCGATCCGTCCAGGACATGCGCCCAAACGCCGCCCGCTTGTGCTGAACATCCTCGTGGATGCACTCCCGTGGACGATCCTGCGGGAACGATTTGCAGAGGAAATGCCGCAGACACACCGCTTCTTTGCAAAGGGGCTGATCTTCGACCGGCATTTCTCGGCGGCAGAGTACACCTACACATCCCTGCCCACGATTGAGACGGGGATGTACCCGCACCACAATCAGGTGATCCTCGAACGCGCCGCGATCGAACTGAATCCGGAGTACATAACACTCTCCGAGCGTCTGCGCGATCTGGGCTATCGGACGGCATATCTCATGAGCGGCGGGGACAATGTCTACAACGGGGTGACACGCGGGCATGACCGCCTCATCATCTCCCCCTACCGCCTGCAGGCATATGAGGGAGTCGAGCGAACGATCCGCGATCTGGAAGGGTTCCGCGATGTCGATAACTTCCTTGCGCTTCATTTTATGGACATCCATCCGTGGTCGAGCGAGCTCTTCCAGGTGACGGGTTCCGTGCAGGCAAGACTTCCGCTCGTGGGGCGGCTCGCGGGACCTGAGGAAAAAGTCCCGAGTCCCTACCTGCGTCCCAGTGCGCTGAATCAGGCGGCGTTTTGGCAGGGAGTGCACGATCTCGACCGTGCGCTCGGGACTCTCTTTACCTATCTTGAGGAGCACTATGCACCCGAGGAATACCTCGTGAACCTTTACTCGGACCACGGTGTTCCGATTTTCAGGGCGGAACACTGCATTGTCGACGCGCATATGACGGGCGCGGCCTGGATGATGCGCGGGGCGGGCGTGCCTGAAGGAGTAATTGCCGAGGAGCTGACAAGCGCGGTGGATCTCTATCCCGCACTTGCCCATCTCCTCGGTTTCCCCGTGGGGGACAATGTGGACGGTGTACTGCCCAAAATATTCGGCGGTCCGGGGCGCGAAATCGCATTCAGCAATTCCCTCTTCGCACTGAAGCACTACTACCTCGCGGCGCGCTCCGATACGCACAGTCTCTTTCTTGAGACGGAGGATTCCATTTCCTTTGACGGGACGGTCGATGCCGCAAAGGCAAAGGTCACCATCTATCCGCGTGCGCATGAGATGGAAGCGGAACATGAGGTAGACCCCCCTGATCTGCGTGCGTTCTTTTACCCGCGCGTGCGGGCGTTCCTGCGCGGGATTGCAAACAACGGCGAGGCGTTCCCGCCGCCAAAGGAGATATGATGACCGACGGTTACACAGTATTTTGGCATAACAATGAACGCGCCGCTGCACTCTTTTATGGACTCCTCACGCGCGCGGAGCGCGGCGCCTACGACGATGATTTTCTCGCGCAGCTCGCCGCCTACCGCGCGGAATCGCCGGACTCCGCGCGTGCCGACATCTTTGCCGCGCAGTATCTCCTTCATCATGGGGATGCGGAGAACGCCGTCCTCTGCGGCGAGCGTGCATATCGGAAACATCCCGTAAACTACGAGGTGTGGCGCGTGCTTGCAGCGGCGTACAAAAATGTCGGCCGCGAATTCGATTCGATTACGATGCAGGGCTACAGCTGCGGGCTGTATAACAAACCCGAACACCTCACCCTCGATCTGACGGAGGATACGCTGGAGGAGGGGCTGAACCGCCTCTCCGTTGCGGTCGGTCTTGGCGACTATGCGCCCATTGCCTATGGACGTGCCTTTCGAAAGGACGGCAGCATCGCCTATCGTTCCGATATTTTTATTGGCGAGCACCTCCCCCTGACCATGCCGCCCGGCAGCGACCGCTTCTGGGTGGGGGTCTACACGGAGGACGCGTTTCTCTCGGACAAGAGCTATATGCTCGCCGACGTGCGCCACACCGACTGGTTCGCAGGCTGCGGGCACCGCGATTTTGCATTCGACCTGCAAAAGGCACGCGCGTGCAGCGGCTGCACGCACATTGATGTACCGGAGGGAAAAGAGGTTGTTCTGCCGATCGCGGGCACACAGGTCATGCAGGAACTGCAGATCGAGGCGGGGGACATCGACCGCGTCGCCTATCTCGGAAAATGGGCGTTCAGTTATTTTCGCCTGCATGCACCGACCACTCTGCACGGGGCAGAGAAAGAGACCTATGCCATCGGTACACCGATCGTTTTGGGGCACAGCCCGCGCCGCAAAAAACTCGTGCTGAACATCCTCGTCGACGGTCTCTCATGGCCGGTCGTACGCGCTCATTTTCCCGCCTGTATGCCGCGCATCGCACGGTTCTTTGCACGCGGCACGATTTTCAATCAGCACTTTTCCACATCGGAATACACCTATCCCGCGCTGCCCGCCATCGAGACGGGGCGTTATCCCCACCACACGCAGGTGTTCAATGGGCGGGACAGCCATGAGATCCCTCGGGATTATGTGACGCTCTCGGAGTGCATGAAGGCACTCGGCTACTACTGCGCAGCGCCGATGATCGGAGGCGACGCCATCCACTGCGGTGCCATGCGCGGATACGACCGCCTGATTAAGACTTCATGGAAGCTGTCGGCAGCGGAGGCGTGTGAGCGTGCCATCTGCCATATGGAGGCGTTCAGCGAAGCGGATCTGTTTCTCTTCCTGCATGTGACGGACGTGCACCCCTATGATGCAAAGGACTTCAAGTTCTCTACTGCGGTCGAAGCAAAGCTGCCGCTAAGCGAACGCCTTTTCACATGGAATCAGCCGACGGCAAGTGTACGGCTGCCGAATTACGAAATTTACCAACAGCAGTTTTGGACGGGACTGCGAAGGGTTGACCGCACAATCGGGAACCTGCTCTCCTATATCGAGGAGAACTATGCGGACGATGACTACATTGTAAATCTCTACTCCGATCACGGTGTATCCATTTTCAGCACCTCATCGGACGGGAGGGCGGATGTCATCGGAGAGGAGTCCTCCGGCGCCACATGGATGATGCGCGGTGTGGGCGTTCCGCAGGGCATCGTGACCGATGAACTCACAAGCGCGGTGGACATCTACGGGGCGCTCGGTGCTCTCTGCGGTTTCCCCGTCGCCGCCGATATCGACGGAAACCTGCCCGCCCTCTTCGGCGGCAAGGAACGTGATGCCGTATACACAGCCTCCATGTTCCCGGGTCAGACATACAAACTCGCCGTGCGAAGCAAAACACATACCCTGAGGGTTCAGACAAACGAGGTCGTGGATGAGGACGGAACCGTGGATTTTGCGGATGCCATCACCCTCATCTATCCGCGCGGACATGAGGCACAAACAGGGTATGAAACGGACAGCCCCGTGCTGCGCCACTTCTTCTATCCACGTGCACGTGATTTCGTAAAAGAGATCGCAAACAACGGTGAGTTCTGGCCGGCGATGCGGGAAGCAAGACCCGAGTGGTTCGGGGAGAAATAAAAGGAGCATCAATGAACGTAAGCGATTTCATCTCTGCGCTTGGCGCAAAGTTTTACACGGGCGTACCGGACTCAAAGCTGCGCCCACTTGTCGACTATCTGATGGACACGTACGGTGCGCACAGTCCCACGCATATGATCGCCGTGAACGAGGGCAGCGCAGCGGCGCTCGCGGCAGGCTATCATCTCGCAACGGGCGAGACGCCGCTTGTCTACCTCCAGAACAGCGGTCTCGGCAACATCGTCAATCCGCTCCTCTCGCTGCTGCACGAGAAGGTCTACGGCATCCCGTGCATCTTCGTCATCGGCTGGCGCGGCGAGCCGGATCTGCATGACGAGCCGCAGCATCTCGTACAGGGACGGCTCTCTCTGCCGCTCCTTGAGACGATGGGGGTTCGGACAATGGTGCTGACGCGTGAGAGCACCGCCGCCGAGGTCGCAGCGTGGATGGAACAACAGCGGTCCCACCGCGAAGGGGGCGGTCAATGTGCCATTCTCGTCCGCGATGGGGCACTCTCATACCCGAAGCGCAAGTATACGAATGACTATCCCCTGCGCCGCGAGGACGCGATTGCGCGGGTTCTGGATGCGGCAGGGGATGCTGTCATTGTCGCGACGACGGGCAAGACGGGGCGTGAGCTCTTCGAACTGCGCGAAGCGCGCGGCGAGGATCACACGCACG
>CALALM010000429.1 GCA_937925565.1 uncultured Centipeda sp. | reverse complement strand
CCATCGAGGTCTATCTTGTCACCTGTGGGATTCCCGTGAATATCAAGAAAATTGCGGAGGCGATCTGATGGCAAAGAGCATTATGCTGATGGGAACGAGCTCCCATGTGGGAAAGAGCATTCTCACGACGGCGCTTTGCCGTATCTTCCGTCAGGAGGGGCGGCGTGTTGTGCCGTTCAAGGCGCAGAATATGGCACTGAACTCCTATGTTACACTGGACGGTTGCGAGATGGGACGTGCGCAGGTCGCACAGGCAGAGGCGGCAGGGCTTGCGCCGATGGTCGATATGAACCCTGTGCTCCTAAAGCCGACGGGGAATTCACAGTCGCAGGTTGTCATCATGGGCGAGCCGGTCGGCAACATGAGTGCGCGTGAATATCACAAGGGCTATTCGCTCAAAGCGTGGGGGGCGGTCGAGGAAGCTCTTGACCGTCTCCAAGCGGAATACGATCTGCTTGTGATTGAGGGGGCGGGCAGTCCCGCCGAGATCAATCTCAAGGCAAACGATATTGTGAATATGCGTGTTGCAAAACATCTGCGTGCACCCGTCCTGCTCATTGCCGATATCGATCGTGGCGGTGCGCTTGCTTCCCTTGTAGGGACACTTGAACTTCTCGATGAGGAGGAGCGCGCACTTGTCAAGGGACTCGTCATCAATAAATTTCGCGGTGATGTGACACTACTGACACCCGCGCTTGATTTTCTCGAGAAAAAGACGGGAAAGCCCGTGCTCGGTGTTGTGCCGCATATTGAACAGCTTGGCATTGACGAGGAGGACTCCGTGTCGCTTGATGAAAAGCACCACGGGGATGCCTCTGCGCGCGGTGATCAACTGCGCATTGCCGTCATCCGTACGCCAAAGCTATCGAATTTTACGGATTTTGATGCCTTGGCGAACGAACCTGATGTCGCGCTCTACTATGTGACGACGCCCGCAGAACTCGGAGCGCCCGATTTCATCCTCCTGCCCGGCTCGAAGAATACGACGGAGGATCTGCTCTACATTTGTGAAACGGGGATTGAAGCGGCAATTCGGGAGCGTGTGAAGGATGGAACGCCGCTCTTTGGTATCTGCGGCGGCTATCAGATGCTCGGCAGAGTTGTGCGCGATCCACTTCATACGGAGTCGGAACATGATGAAACAGCGGGCTTCGGCTATCTGCCGATTGAAACGACCTTTGCCGCACATAAACGTCTGCGGCAAGTAACGGCATCGGCAGAATTTTCATTTCTCGGCACACAGATTTCGGGAGCGAATCTCCAAGGCTATGAGATTCATATGGGGGAAACACGCTTCGTCGAAGACGTTCATCGTCCGTTTCACATTATTTCGACAGGCGGGACTGCGATCGATGTTCCTGACGGCGCGGTTTCGGCGGATGGGCTTGTTATGGGCACATATATTCACGGTGTCTTTGATGACGACAACTTTCGACGTGATCTGCTCAACTGTCTGCGTGTGCGGCGTGGCTGGGAAGAAACGTCCGTGCAGCATCGCTATCGCGAAGCGAAGGAGCGCGCCTATGATCGCCTCGCGGAAACGGTGCGCGCGAGCATTGATATAGACAAGCTGCGGGCGATTATGGAGGGGAGCAGATGATTCCAGCCTCGCTTATCGCTATGGCGGCATTCTTCCTCGATACTGTCCTCGGTGACCCGCAGTCGCGGTGGCACCCCGTTGCCGTACTTGGTCGACTGATCTCGTGTTTTGAAAAATTGCTTTATCCCATAAATGGAAGCGATCAGCGAAAATTTGCAATGGGGGCACTCCTTACACTGCTCGTGCTCAGCATCTCTTATACGTTTGCGGAGGGACTTTTGCTAGCGGCACGCGCGCTTCCTGTAGCATGGGGAGTGGATATCGTCAGTGCGATCCTGCTCTATTTCTGCATTTCACCGCGTATGCTCGCAAAGGCAGGACAGAACATCCATGCACTCCTCATCAAAGGGGATCTTGCGGCGGCACGCGAGCACGTTGGGTATATTGTCGGGCGCGATACAGCGCAGCTCGATGAGGCAGATGCGGCGCGTGCGACGATTGAGACCGTGGCGGAGAATACTGTGGACGGCGTGATTGCGCCGCTCTTCTTCTTTGCGTTCGGCGGAGCCCCACTTGCCGTGCTCTATCGCGCGGCGAATACAATGGACTCCATGCTCGGGTATAAGAATGAGCGCTATCTTTACTTTGGCCGCATGGCGGCACGCGTAGACGATATTCTGAACTTCGTACCTGCACGCATCACGGGTATGCTTTTCGTGATGGCGGCGTTTCTCCTCGGTTATGATGGGCGCAATGCGCTGAACATCCTTGTACGCGATGCTGCAGGACATCCGAGTCCGAACGGCGGATATGCGGAGGCTCCTGTTGCAGGAGCGCTGCACATTCGACTCGGTGGTGTGAACTACTATTTCGGAGAGCGTCATTTCCGCGCCTACATGGGGGACGCGCATATGGATATTTCGGCAAAGCATATCCTTGGGGCAATCCGTCTCATGTATACGGCGACCGTGCTCTTTCTGCTTTTTTACTACCTGTTTTTTCTTTACTATAGAGGCGTTTCATGAACTCCTTTCTGATTGGACTTCAATTTCTCACACGGATTCATATTGTACGGCAGACTGTTTGGACGGCGGAGGACTTCGGACGGAGTACGCGTTTTTTTCCGTTGGTCGGTCTCGTCCTCGGTATCTGCTATGCAATTGCCGCGTGGCTTCTCATTTTTAGCGGTATATTCTTTGGGATGAGCGCAGTGATAGCAGCACTGCTTCTCATTTTGCAGCTCGTTTTGACGGGCGGACTTCACGCGGACGGCTTTATGGATACGGCGGATGGCGTCCTCTCGGGACGGGAGCGGGAGCGCAAGCTTGAGATCATGAAAGACAGCCGTGTGGGATCGTTTGGTGTTGTTTCCTTTGTCATGCTCATGATTTTGCAATTTGCACTGCTTCATGATATGACTCCGTACCTCCTCCTGCCTGCGCTCTTTGTTATGCCGATCATCGGCAGGATGGCGATGGTGCTCGCAGTATCCTGTTTTCCCTATGCCCGCAAGGACGGGGTAGGGAAAACATTTGCGGATATGGCGGATCGGAGGACCGTTGTGATCGCCGCCGTCACAACGGCTGTGCTCGTCGTTCCAATTGGATTTCTCGCGACCATCGCACTCATCCTTGGCACAATCTTTGCACTTCTCTTTTGCCGCGCAATGACGAAGAGTCTCGGCGGTGTGACGGGTGATGTCTACGGTGCGGCGACCGTGCTCACAGAGACACTTGTGCTCGCGGTATTTTCAATTGCGTCAACCCATCCGAATGTGTGGGGACTTTTTTGGGGGCTTTTATGGAAATAATTGCAAAAGCGCCGGCATCCTGCGGCGAGCTTGTGGAAGGTGTCCTCGACGGAACGCCGTTTCTTGTGACTGCACCCATCAGTATGTATGCGACAGCAACGGTCTCGGATCAATTTACGGGGATACATGGATTGGGAGAAAAGGCTGAGGGGGCGATGAAACGAACACTTTCTCTCATCGGAAGGCAGAATTTCCCCTTTGGCATCCGTCTGGAATCACAGATTCCACGGGGCAAGGGAATGGCATCCTCCAGTGCCGATATTGCAGCGGTGTCCTACGCTGTTGCGCGCGCATTCGGACGAGAACTCACGGGACGTGAGCTCATGGATATTGCGATTGCGATTGAGCCGAGCGACGGCATTGCCTTTGCGGGGCTTTCTCATGTGAGCCACACGACGGGTGAACTCTTTGGACAATATAGGAATGTTCCGCTCCTTGCCATCTCCATCTTCGACGTGGGGGGAACGGTTGACACGATCGCGTATTATAAGAGTAAAGGAAACAGCGGCAGTCAGGACGCCGTGTATCGGCAGCTGCTTGATACAGTGGATCAAGCGTTTCGAATGCAAGGTCAACAGCAGGAAGTACTACTGGGGCAGGCAGCGACGGAGAGTGCGCGGCTGAATCAAAAATATCTTGAGAAGCCGCACCTCGATGAGTTTATTGCGTCCGTACAGGGAAAGAGTGCGCTTGGCACGCTTGTGGCACACAGCGGTACCGTGGTCGGCGTACTCTGGGCATCGGATATGCACGCGGCGGATGTGGAGCAGCGTACGAAAGAACTTGCTGCAGAATTCACAGAAGTGTATCACTATATGCAGACAGCACACCTGATTTCCGGCGGAGTTATCTGCGAGATTCGATCGTAACTTTAGAAAGGGAAGGGGAATATGACAGAAATCATCATCATTCGTCATGGGGAGACGGAGTGGAT
>CALALM010000428.1 GCA_937925565.1 uncultured Centipeda sp. | reverse complement strand
CACCGGAGGAGACCAGCAGAATCTCCTTCCCTTGGTTCGCCTCATCGATCAGCTCGCGCACACGCTTTGCGCCCGTGAAGTCACTCTCCGTCATGATCTCGGCGAGGAGGTCAAAGAGGCGCGGCAGATTCTCACGCAGCACCTTCGCGCGCAGCTTGAAGCGCGGTGCGAGAGAATCCGGCTCGCCCGCACGCGTATAGGCGACGATGTCCGCACTGAAGCCGCCCGTGTAGAGACTGCGCAGCATCGCGAGCTCCGCATAACTGTGCCGCACAGTATCGACCGCACCGAACATCTCGGCGAGGAGATACGCATATTGCAGATCCTCCTGCGCGACCGCCACCATCGGGAAGTAGAAATTCAGATAGACAATGCCGTTCGTCTCGATGTCGGAATAAAGGATCTGCGTACCTTCGAGATCGCGAATCTCGAGCGGCATATGCTCTGCCTCTTTGCGAATATCGGAGCGTGCGAGAATCGGAATCGACGCGAGTGCCTCCTCCGAATCCGCCTCCTCCTGCGCCGCTTTCAGCGCCGCACAGGCGTCAACAATTGCCGCGATCTCATTGGCGCTCATCGCCGCCTTTTTCTCAGCGAGGATCGCCGCCTGTTCTTCCTCACGCTCCTGTCCGAGCGTCCGGCTCGGTGCGAGCGTCACGAGAGCCTCATGCGGATTCTCGAGGAAGGATTCCCGAATCACCTGCTCGAAGTAGCCCTTTTCCAGACCATCCTTCAGCTCCGCAAGCACATCCTCATAGCGCAGATAATCGGCGGGTGCACCATCATAGAGCCACGTCTTCATCATACGGATGCCGTAGATCAGTCCCTTCGGCGAGGAGCCAAAGTCCGACTCACGCAGACGGAACTCGAGCGTATTGAGCGATGCCTGCACGAGTGTGTGATCGAGCTGACCATCCGCAAGTTTCCGCAGGGTCTCCTTGACGATGCGGACGAACTCATCTGCACGCGACGTCTCTGACTTGCTCACAATGATGCTGAAGAGCGGCTGCAGGATATCACTCTCGTAGTTCGAGTCCACGTCACGCCCAAGTCCCGCATCGATGAGTGCCTGCCGTAGCGGTGCACCCTGCATTCTGAGGAGCGCGTGATCGAGGATCTGCAGTGCCATGACGCGTTTTCGATCTGTCGTGTCGCCGATCACCCAGTTCAGCGAGAGGAACGCATTTTCCTCAAGCGGCTCATCTGCTCCGATGGGATAGAAATGCGCCTTTTCGATGCGTCCTGTGAACGCCTGTTGACGGTCGATGCGCGAGGGCACGGGAATCCGCTCGAAATGCGAGAGGTAAGCACTGTCGAGGTAGGCGAGCTTCTCCTCGATGTCCATATCCCCGTAGAGATAAATATAGCTGTTCGAGGGATGGTAATAGCGTGCATGGAAATCGAGAAACATCTCCTGCGTGAGCCTGGGGATCGCCTCGGGATCGCCGCCTGACTCACAGCCATACGTTGTGTTGGGATAGAGTGCCGCCATGATGCGGCTGCCAAGCAGATCATCGGGCGCAGAGAGGGCTCCCTTCATCTCATTGTAAACGACGCCGCTGTAACGCAGAGGTGCATCTGCATCATCCATCTCATAGTGCCAGCCCTCCTGCATCAGCACCTGCGAATTCGTACGCATCGCAGGGTAGAACACCGCATCAAGGTATACATCCATCAGGTTCTGGAAATCGCGGTCATTGCGGCTCGCAACGGGATACATCGTCTTGTCGGGAAACGTCATCGCATTGAGAAAGGTATTGAGCGAGCCCTTCACGAGCTCGACGAACGGCTCCTTCAGTGGATACTTGCGCGAGCCGCAGAGCACGGAGTGCTCCACGATGTGCGCCACCCCCGTATCATCGACGGGCGGCGTGCGGAAGCTGATCGAAAAAACCTTGTTATCATCCTCGGTTTCGAGAAAGAAGAGCCGTGCGCCCGTCATCTCATGGACGAAGGTATGCCCGTACCCGTCCGCCTCCGCAATCTCCTCCGAGCGGATCAGTCGAAACCCGTGAATCACATCATCTATCTTCATGTGAGTTTTCCTCCTTCATACAATGGATTTCATTATAGCACAGCACAGTGTTTTCGCAAAATAAAAGAGATTCCAAACGCCGAATATGGCAGATAGAATCTCTCTATGTAGCTTTTACAAAAACAACAATCCCACAGGATCAGTTATTCAGACAAATATTCAAAACCGCCCCCATGACCGGACTCGATGCAACCGAATACTGCGGCGAATTCACGGGGACAAGCCCGTTCTTGCTTTGCGACTCTGACAGTCTATACTTCCAATCCCCGTTTGTATAGACAAACTCCCATCCTTCCACATCATACTCAGAGCGACGCACACTCTTCGTGCGCACGTTGAACTTCTTATCCCCGCTCCAGCGAATCGTATGCGTCATGACATAGACATCAGCCCCCTGACTCATTGCTGCATACACATCCTGTGCATGAGCCTGCTTTACTGCCAAAGCATCGGGTACAATCCCCGTGTCGAAAGCCCCGCCGAGAGCCAAGCAAGCCGCAAAACCACCAAGCAGTACCGACTTCTTCATCACGGATTTCATAAACTTCTTCATTTTGATTTTCCTCCTATGAACTGAACACATTGCCTCGACCGCATCACGACCCGATAAACTTCCGCAGGAGATCCATCTCCCCGCCGCCCGCATTCCGCTGCGGCGGGTTCTGCGGAATGTTCTGCTGGGCTTCAAGACGGGCAAGCCGGTCTTGATTCTGTGCCATGAACTCCTGTGACTCCCGCGCAATCTCCTCAATATCTTTGCCGTGCGCCAGATCGAGGAACGGCTTCCATACGCCGTTTACCATCATATCAACATTCTCAAGTGCCTCCGCCGCATCTTCCGCCGCTATTTTGTTCTGCGCAGCATCA
>CALALM010000427.1 GCA_937925565.1 uncultured Centipeda sp. | reverse complement strand
AAAGAAGGATCTCGGCATGATGGCGATGTCCTACGGCTACGTCTATGTGGCGCAGATCGACATGGGTTCCGACCAGAATCAGGTCTTGAAGGCGATCAGCGAGGCGGAGGCATATCCGGGACCGTCCCTTATCATTGCCTACTCGCCGTGTATCAACCACGGGATCCGCAAGGGCATGGGCTGTGCACAGCTTGAGGGCAAGCTCGCGGTCGAGTGCGGCTACTGGGCGAACTATCGCTACAACCCGCAGCTCATCGAGGCGGGCAAGAATCCGTTCACGCTCGACTCCAAGGAGCCGGACTTCTCGAAGTTCCAGGAATTCCTGCTCGGCGAGAACCGCTACATCAGCCTCAAGAGCAACTTCCCCGAGGCGGCGGAAGTACTCTTCGAGAAGACGCAGAAGGACGCTGAGATGCGCTACAACAACTACAAGAAACTCGCAGGAAAGGCGTAAGGAATCGCTGAATTTATCAGTGCGTCCTTAGCATAAAGACAGAGGGGCTGTTCTCCGAAGTTTTACTTCGGAGAGCAGCCTTTTTTATGTTCTTCTCAAAAAACACATCACTTTCGTGTATGATTTCGTCACTTTTTGCAATTTCGTTGTCATAAATTGATTGACTTGTTAAAATAAATATTAATAGAAGTCAATGAATTTAGGAGAGAAGTCCTTATGAAAACGAAACTGTTTTCCCACAACGCATTGCATTGCGCTCTGCCGCTCGCAGCCGCATTTCTCCTCCCGTCCGTCGCTCTGGCGGCGACGAATCTGCCGCCGCCCGATGCGGGGCAGATCGGAGAGACGGCGCAGCAGAATGCACTCAAGAGTCATCTGCCCGTAACGGAGGGCGGTGCGGAGAGTGCCACATTCCGTCTCGCACGCATCACCGTCACGCAGGACGGTACGCAGCTGAGCGCGGACGAGCTGAAGCACCGCGCGGCAGGCTATGCGGAGCGCACGATCTCCGAGGCGGAGCTGAACGCACTCCTCGGCGATCTCACACAGTACGCACGCAGCCACGGCTACCCCGCAGCCGCCGCCTACCTCCCGCCGCAGTCGAATGCGGACGGCACGCTTGAGATCCGCATTCTCGCAGGACGCTATGGCAATATCAACATCGAGAACAGTGCCGCCGTGGATGATGGGCAGATCCGCCGCCTTGCGCACGCGCTCCACACGGGCGCACCCATCGAGGGACGACGTCTGGAGAAGGCACTGTATAACATCGCCGCCCTCGGCGGCGTGGAGGCGGCAGGGCTCCTCTCGCCGGGTGCGGACTTCGGCACGAGCGACCTCACCATCCGCGTCAAAGATGGAAGGCGGCAGAGCTTCGTCCTCTACAGCGAGAACTACGGGAACAAGACCTCGGGACGCTACCGCTACGGCATGCAAGTAGGACTGTCGAACCTCACCCGCAGCGGCGACCGCCTGAACCTCGCCACGATGATCTCGAACGCAGATCTTAGGAACTACAGCCTCACCTATACCCGCCCCGTCGGCGTGGACGGCACCGTGCTCGGACTCGGTGTCAGCCGCATGAACTACGAGCTTGCGGGAGAGTTCCGCCGCCTCGGTGCGCAGGGACGCGCCGACACCGTCAGCCTCTTCGGCACGACGCCGCTCCTGCGCACCGCACGGGACAGCGTCAGCCTCACCTACGGATGGGACTACCGAAAACTTGAGGACGAATACAAGAACGTCGGCATGACCCTTGAAAAGCACAGCAGCGCCGGTCATATCGGCGTGCGCGGCGAGATGAACCGCCCGCGCACACGGCTCACCTATGACATCACCGCCTATCATGGAACGATTGCGGCAGACTCGCGGATGGCAGAGCGGCAGATGCGGCGTGCGAGGACCGAGGGCAGCTTTACCAAGGGCGTGCTGAATCTCGGCGTACGGCAGGAACTCGGCGGGCGTTTTCATCTGAACGTGAGGACGCAGCTGCAGGCAGCGGGGGACAACCTCGACAGCTCCGAGGAGATCTATCTCGGTGGGGCGAATGGCGTACGCGCCTACCCGCAGGGCGAGGGTTCGGGTGACAGCGGCTATCTCGCGAGTGCGGAGCTCGTCTATCGGACGGGCATCCCGCACCTCGAACTCAGCACCTACTACGACACAGGTCATGTGCAGTATGCGCATGACGGCGCGGACGGCGGCACGACGCTAAAGGGATGGGGCGTTGGCGTCAGCTACAGCCGCCCCGGCGACTACTTCCTGCGGCTCGACTGGGCGCGGCGTATCGGACTTGCACGGAACGCGAGCGCGGAGGCACAGGCAAAGAACCGCCTCTGGTTTATGATTGGTAAAGTGTGGTAATGAATCGTAGAGAAAGGATAAGGGAAATGAAAACAACATCGAACGCACATCTGCGCCGCACGCTCCTCTGTGCGCTCTTTGCGGGGAGCATTGCCGCGCCCTTTGCCGCGCCGCACGCCTATGCTCTCCCCATCGAGGGCGCGAACGCCGCAGCGAACGCAGGAGAGGCGAATATCTCCACGAGCGGCGCGGTCATGGACATCACGGGCAAGAGCTCGCACAATATCCTCAAATGGGAGGACTTCTCCGTCGATAAGGACGAGATAGTACGCTTCGACGGCGGCGCACAGACACGCGACTATCTGAACCTCGTCACGGGCGAGGGCGCGTCGAACATCTACGGCATGATCGAGGGCGGCAGGAACGTCTACCTCGTCAACCCGCACGGCATCCTCTTTGCGAAGGACTCGCAGGTCAATACGGGCGCACTCTACCTCTCGACGGCGAATCCCGCTGACATTGCCACAGCGACGAACACATTCAAGGCAAACGGCGCGAATCCGCTCTCTGCGACCGCGCAGATGGGCGACGTGCTGAACCTCGGCACGGTAAAGGCAAGCAAACTCTACATCGAGGGCAAGAACGTCAAAGTCCTCAACACGGATGATGTAACGGACGTGCACGGCACGGCGCTCACGGGCAGCGCGGTCACGATCCGCAGCGAGGAAACGCCGCATATCGGCTACGATGTCGCCAATACCACGACGCGGAACTTTACCGTAAACGGCGCAACGGTCTCGAAGACGGTTTCCGACTACAAGAATGCGAACAACTCAAAATCTGCAACATCACGCACATGGGATGTCAAGAACCTCGGCGGCGGGGCGCATGGGGAGTATGACTATATGCGCGTGCATGATGTCTACGAGCTGCAGCACATGGACGCGAATCGGGATGGCGGACAGCGTAAGACCTACGGCAGATATATGCTCGCCAGCGACATCGACGCGAGCGAGACAAAGAACTGGAACGAGGGCTTTCAGCCGATTGGCAACGATGGCAGCCGCAACCCCTCGGACTTCGTGGGACGATTTGACGGCGCTCGGCATACCATCACGGGTCTTACCGTTCAGCAAGGGGATGCAGCGTATAATGAGCATCGTTGTCGCGGGCTGTTCGGAAGCATCAGTGATGGTGCAGTCATCGAGAATGTCTCCCTGAAGGACGCCTCCGTGTCGGGAAATGAGAATGTCGGCGGCATTGTGGGATCTGCAGACACTGGGTCTATCATACGGAACGTCTCCTTCAGCGGTGCGGTTCATGGACTCGGTAATCACGTACGCGATAACTCGTACGGCGGCATTGCGGGAACGATAAGCGGCGGAAGTCGCATTGAGAACGCCTACAATGAGGGCACGATCGAAGGGCACAAGGCGGTCGGCGGCATTGTGGGATATGCGCCTTTCAGCGTCACCGTTCAGAACGTCCGGAATGCGGGCAAGGTCATAGGAAATGAGATGCTCGGCGGCATTGCGGGCGTGGTAGAGGAATACAGCAGCCTTCGGAACGCCGTGCAGACGGGGACCGTGGAGCAAAGAGCGGGACAGACGGATTCGCACGTCGGCAGCGTTGTGGGATTTTTGAAGGATGCCACGCTCAGCCATGCCGTATGGAAGGAGGGCAGTGTAAAGGATGGGAGCGGCACTCTGATCCGGAAGGGCATCGGCAGAGAGCAGGGAAATACTACAGTGCGCGAGGTCAAAGAGCACAGTCTGGACGATATGAAGAAGGCGGCGACATACGCGGAATGGGGCAGCGACGTTGCCACCGAGGGCGGCAAGAGGACGCCGTGGCGCATCTACGACGGCAAGACCATGCCGCTGCTCAAGGCATTCCTCAAGACGAAGCACCTTGCAAACCGCGAGCAGGTCTACGACGGCACGGCTCCGACGATTGCGGGTATCGCCCCCGGTATCACATGGACGGCAGGGAAGGATGCCGGCACATATCATGCCTATAGCGAGCAGTATGACATCACCGGCGGCGCGTACACAGTCAAGCCGAAGGAGCTGACGCTCGGCTTTACGAACGGCACGCGCTTTGACAAGACCTACGACGGCAATGCAAACGTCACGCGGACGCTCACGAAGGGGACGCACTATGGTCTCACGGGCTTTGTCGGCAGCGAGGGCGCGGATGTCGAACTGGCGGGTGCCGTCACGGGTACATACAAAGACAAGAACGCCGGCAGGGATAAGGAAGTGACGTTCCAAAATCTCGCGCTCACAGGCACGGGCGCGAAGAACTATACCATCAAAAAGGCGCAGGGCGTGGGGACAATCACGCCGAAGCAGCTGACGCTCGACCTCGTGGGCGGCACGCGCTTTGATAAGACCTATGACGGAAATGCAAACGTCACGCAGTCGCTCACGAAGGATGGGAACTACACCCTCACGGGCTTTGTCACGGGCGAGGGCACGGGCATTGCACTCGGTTCTTCTACAGGCACATACACGGACAAGAATGCCGCCGCAGACAAAGCTGTCACGTTTAACGGGCTGACGCTCGCGGGCACGGGCGCGGGCAACTACACGCTGAACAAGACTGCGCTCACGGGCACGGGCACGATTGCGCCGCGTGCGCTGACCCTCGGCGCAGTCGCAGGGCAGACGAAGACCTACGACGGTACGACCGACGCAGACGCATCGAAGTTCGGCGCGGTGCTGAATAATGTCGTTGCGGGCGAGGAGAATCTTGTGAAGGCGACTGCGAGCGGCGCGACGTATAACAGCAAGGATGTCGCGACGGCAGGCACGGTGGGCTATACGGGTGTTCAGCTCACAGGCACGGGCGCGGGGAACTACACGCTCGCCGCCACCACGGCGCAGGGCGCGGGCAGCATCACGCGGCGCACACTGACCGTTGATACCGTCGCGGCGCAGAGCAAGACCTACGACGGCACGACCGCCGCAGACACGTCGAAGTTCCAAGCGACGCTCGGTAATCTCGTCGCGGGCGAGGAGAACAGCGTGACGACGACCGCTGCGGGCGCGACCTACAATGACAAGAATGTCGCAGGGGCGAACAAGGTCACCTACACGGGTGTTCAGCTCACAGGCACGGGCGCGGGGAACTATACCGTCGCCGCGACCGCCGAGGGGGCGGGCAGCATCACGCCGAAGCAGCTGAATCTCGCACTGACGAGCGGCGCACGCTTTGACAAGACCTATGACGGCACGGCAAACGTGACGCAGGCACTCGCGAAGGGGACGAACTACAATCTCAACGGCTTTGTCACGGGCGAGGGCACGGACATCGAACTCTCTGCCGTCACAGGAAAATACGCCGACAAGAATGCCGCCGCAAACAAAGCCGTCACCTTTGGCGGACTGACGCTTGCGGGCACGGGCGCGGGCAACTACACGCTCGACACGAATGCGCTCACGGGCATCGGCACGATTGCGCGACGTGCGCTGACGCTTGGCGCAGTCGCGGCGCAGACAAAGACCTACGACGGCACGGCCGCCGCAGATGCATCGCAGTTCCATGCGACGCTCGGTAATCTCGTCGCGGGTGAGGAAGGCAGCGTAACGGCGACCGCCACGGGCGCGGCGTACAACGACAAGAACGTCGCGGGGGCAAATCGCATTGACTATACGGGTGTTGCCCTGACAGGCACAGGCGCGGGGAACTATGCCATCGCCGACACCGCACAGGGCACAGGCACGATCACGCGGCGTGCGCTGACGCTCGGCGCAGTCACGGCGCAGACGAAGACCTATGACGGCACGACCGTCGCTGACGCATCGCAGTTCCGCACGGCACTGAATAATATCGTTGCGGGGGACAATGTAACGGCCGCTGCCGCAGGTGCGTCGTACAACGACAAGAACGTCGCTGCAGCAAATCGCATTGACTATACAGGCGTCGCCCTCGCGGGTGCGGATGCGGGCAATTACAGTCTTGCTGCGACGACGGCACAGAGCGCAGGCACGATCACGCGGCGCACGCTGACCGTTGGTACCGTCGCAGCACAGACAAAGACCTACGACGGCACGAGAGCCGCAGACGCATCGCAGTTCCGCGTGGCACTCGCGGGTGCCATCGCGGGCGACAGCGTAACGGCGACCGCCGCAGATGCGGCGTACAACAGCAAGGATGTCGCGGCGGCAAATGCAGTCAACTACACGGGTGTCGCGCTCGGAGGTTCGGACGCAGGGAATTACACTCTCGCCGCCACAACGGCGCAGGGTACGGGCACGATCACAAAGCGTGCGCTGACGCTCGGCGCAGTCGAATCGCAGAGCAAGACCTACGACGGTACGAGAGCCGCTGACGCATCGAAGTTCCGTGCGGCACTCGCGGGTGCCGTCGCGGGCGACAGCGTCACAGCAGCCGCCACGGGCGCGACCTATAACAATAAGAATGTCGTCGGGGCAAGCACGGTGGGCTACACGGGCATTGCACTCCGAGGTGCGGATGCGGCGAACTATAGTCTTGCCGCCACAACCGCACAGGGCGCGGGCAGCATCACGCATCGGACGCTGACGCTCACCGCTGCGCCGCAGAGCATCGTGCAGGGCGAGGCGCTGCCCTCCTTTACGGGACGTGCAGACGGTTTTGCCGATGGTGAGGACGCATCCGTATTCGGTGCGGATGGCATCGCCTTTGGTACGGCGGCGGCGAATACCGACACGCCGGGCAGCTATGACATTACAGGGCGCATCGGCAGCATCACAGGCGGTGTCCTCGGCAACTACCGTATCATGCAGGCAGCGGGCAACGCGACTGCGTTCACCGTCCACGCGGCTCTGCCGAGCGGCATCCTCGCCGCACTCGTGCAGGACGCCACGCCGCGCTTTGATACGGGCTTCGATCCGGAGGTCTATGTGTTCGGCTTGCCGCGTCCCATCCCCGCAGCGACACTTGGATTCTATCGCTTCGCCCCCGCGCGTGACCTCGGCATCGAGGGGCTGCGCCTCGACTAAGCTTGACATGCAAAATCCCCCTCCTCCCGT
>CALALM010000426.1 GCA_937925565.1 uncultured Centipeda sp. | reverse complement strand
TCCGTGCGTCAGGACAGCATCGTAAGCAAACTTGCGGCCTACGTCGTTGTAGGGATTAACGATGCTGGGCGAAAAGAAGTCTTAACCATTGAAATTGGAGAAAATGAGAGCAGCAAATATTGGCTTGGCGTTCTTAACAGCCTAAAAAATCGAGGGGTTCAAGATGTTCTTATCCTTTGCTCTGACGGGCTCAGCGGGCTCAAGGAAGCGGTAGAGGCGGCCTTTCCGGAAACGGAGCATCAGCGCTGCATCGTACACATGGTACGCAATCCCCTGAAATATGTGGCGCATAAGGACATGAAATTCTTTGCCAAGGATCTTCGCAGCATATACACGGCTCCTGATGAAAAGACCGCCCTCAAAAGACTGGAAGAGGCAGATAAAAAATGGAGTTCCCATTATCCAGCGGTCATGCGGAGATGGTATGATCATTGGGACGTCATAACACCGATATTCAAGTTCTCTATGGGTGTTCGCACCGCATTTTATACCACGAATATCATAGAGAGTCTTCATGCATCATACCGCAGATTAAATCGACAACGGAGCGTATTTCCTAGTGCACAAGCGTTATTAAAGGTTCTTTATTTGACGACGTTTGAAGCCACTAAGAAATGGACGATGCCGATAAAGAACTGGGGTAAAATCCGAGGCGAACTGGCGATTATGTATCCTAACAGATTGCCTGATTAACACTTGCACACATCATAGAAGATCCGATTTATAGCCTTTTCTTCACAGACTCCATTTTTGATAGAGGGCGACGATGGATTTTTTGAAATCCTCGTCGTAGGGACGATGTGTCATAGAAACCATTCCTCCTTTGTGTTTACTGAAGTGTAATATAAAGTCCTGTTTTGTGTCTACTTTTTTAGTATAGATCCACCCACGCTCCTTTATGCACGGAGATGCCCCGCTCATGCGCGAGGGGCGGAGCGCTACCCACTCAAGGGCATCTATGGTCCATATCCGTCCCGCAGATGTTCGACGATGAGAGCGTGATCGAGACGACGATGGATGCTATGGCGGAGAAGTACGAAGAGCGAATCATGCATGAACTTGAACGACGGACAGGAGGGAAAACATGACACCGTGGCGATGCGCGGAGGAGATCGCGGATTTTCTGGGTGAGGAAATCAAAAGATATGACGAAAAGTCAGGAACGGGAGAAGCCCATGCGGGCTTTTTGCCGATTGCCGATGTGAGGACGATGAAGAAGGAGCAATGCCCGCACATCGTCATCCGTCCGCACAAGGTGAAGGACGAGAAGAAAGAACGCCTTGCAAGTATGGCGGTCTATGTCGTTGTATGTCCCGAGGCGGAGAAGTGTGGCGCAGAAAGCCTTTATCACATTTTGGAGTTTCTGCGCTTCTCGCTGCTTTCTAAAAACCCGATCAAGAACCGTTGGATGATTGCAAGTGGGGAACTCGAAACAAGTATCCCGGATGAACAACCCTATCCGAAATACTGGGGGCGCATTGATTTTGACGTAATCCTGCCAATCGTCAAGAACACGCGGAATGACATTCTCGGCAGGATGTGAAAGGAGAAGCCATGGAAGAGACAGAAATGGCGGAGCAGAAAACTCCACCCAAAAAGAAGGAGAAAGAAACTCCTGTCGAAGTGACTGCACAGCCGATGATCTATATCGGCCCGAGCAATCGAAGCAGAGATCTTTCAACGAATAAAGTATTTGCGGACGGGATTCCGGAGGCGTTCAAGGACGATCCAATCCACGCTCTGCTTTTTGTTTCCCCGGAAAACCTCGATGCGGCACGCGCAGAAGTCGGGGAGACGGGATCACTCCTCAATGTCCTGTACCAGAAAGCCGTGGAGGAGCATGAGGAAAAGGAAAGGCGGTAAAGAATATGGCATTTTTTCACGGCGTACGGGTGAAGGAAGTACCGACTTCCATTCTTCCCCCCGTAAACACCACGGCGGGACTGCCCGTAGTGGTTGGGACGGCACCCGTCCATCTGACGGCTGACCCCGCGAAGAACGTTAATCGACCTGTTATTTGCTACGGATGGAATGAGGCGGTGGCGGCGCTTGGATATTCGGAGAACTGGGACGAATACACGATTTCCGAGGTCATGTGTGCGCAGTTCAAACTCTATGGAGTCAAGCCGATTATCTTTGTCAACGTCCTTGACCCTGCAAAACACAAGGCAGAGATCAAGGATACTGACGGGCGTACGGTCACAGAAGGGCGCGTCGTGCTCGACGATCCCGTGCTGATCGCATCGCTCAAGGTCAAATCATCGGCGGCGGCAGAACCCGCGAAGAACCTCACGGATTACACAGCGGCGTACGACGATGAAGGGCGGCTCGTTATCTCGGTTACGCCGACGGGAGCACTCAAGAACGCTGACAAACTCTATCTTGAGTACACGAAGATTGACCCGTCAAAAGTAAAGGATGCGGACATCATCGGCGGTGCAAGCAAGACAGGGACGGCGGGGCTTGAGTGGCTCGACTCCATCTATACGCTCTTTTCGCTTGTTCCGGGGATTGTCGCTGCGCCGGGATGGTCGGATCGTCTGAGCGTTGCCGCTGTCATGAAGGCAAAAGCAATGAACATCTCAGGGCTTTTCCGCTGCATCTGCCTGACCGACGTGGACACGGGCGCAGTGAAACACTACTCTGACGTGAACGAGTGGAAGAACAAGAACAGTTATACGGGCGTGAATCAGGTCGTATGCTGGCCGTGCGTGCGCAGCGGTGATATGGTATTCCGCATGTCAACGCATATCCTAGGAATCATCGGCGTCATGGATGCGGCGAATGAGGATGTGCCGTATCAGAGTCCATCGAACCTCTCCATGCAGGCGACGGGGATCTGCCTCAAGGACGGCACGGAAGTCGCGCTCTCGCTTGATCAGGCAAATCACCTCAACAGTCAGGGCGTTATGACAGCACTCAACTTCAGCGGGGGGTGGAAGAGCTGGGGCAACTACACGGGCGCATATCCATCCGTTACGGATGTGAAGGACTCGTTCATCTGCGTTCGCCGCATGTTCGATTGGCAGTATCAGACTTTTATCCTGACCTATTGGCAGACGGTTGATCGCCCACTCATGCCGCGTCTTATTCGGACGATCATCGACTCCGAGAAAATCCGGCTGAACGGATTGGTATCGCGTGGCTTCCTGCTCGGCGCAGACGTGAAATTCCTCGAAGAGGAAAATCCGACAACAGACCTCTTGCAGGGGATTATCCGTGTGCACAGCTACATCACGCCGCCCGTCCCAGCACAGGAGATCAATGACATCCTTGAATACGATGTCAACAACTTCAAGGCACTGTTCGCGTAAGGAAGAGGTGAGAATACATGACAATTCCAGAAGTTATCAACGATATGCGCTGCTACATCGACGGAAACGACGACTGCATCAGCGCATCCAGTGTGGAGCTTGCTGATCTCTCGTCTATGACCACGGACGTAAAGGGCATCGGAATCGCGGGCACAATGTCCGCGCCGATTCACGGGCATTTTGAAAGCCTTGAAGTCAAGGTGAACTGGCAGGTGCCGACGAAAACGGCGATGCGCTATCATGGTGGCAAGGCAATCAAGCTGGAAGCCTATTCCGATGTGCAGGGATTTGACTCCGGCGCGAACGAGTACACCCATGACCGCTATCGCATTGTTGTGCGCGGGCGTGTCAAGAGCTATTCGGGCGGCAGCCTTGAGGCGGGCAACACGTCGGGGAGCAGCACCACGATTGAGGCACACTACTACAAGCTCGAATACGGCGGCGAGACACTCGCGGAGATCGATAAGTACGGCTACAAGGCAGTGATCGGCGGGAAAGACCTGCTGGCACAGGTTCGCAAGAATATCGGCATGGACTGAGGAGGACACGACAATGGCAGACGACAAAAAGAACGAACTGGATATCACACCGACGACGGAAGCGGAGAGCGTGGAAGTATACGACGCTGAACCTGTTGACGAGGCGAACGTGATCCACCTCAAGAAGCCGATGCGTAGCGGCACGAATGAGATTCATCTTGACTTCGACCGCGTGACAGGATACATCCTCCTGAGGTGCGAGAAGGAAGCGAAGAAGGATGATCCTCTGATCAGTGTCATGGCACTCTCGCAGTCGTATCAGGCACGTGTTGCAGCGGCGGCGGCAAAGGTGAAATATGATGAGATTTTGGAACTTTCGGGCGCGGACTTCACGGCGGTCTGCCTCAAGGTACAGAATTTTTTAATGGGATTGCGCTAGGGGAAAACCTCCGGCGCTTTGCTCTGCGCATGGCAAAATACAGCAATTCCCCCATCGGCGTGTTCCTTGAAATGCCGACGGGGGAATTTGGCTGTTGGATGAAAATCATGAACGCGGAGATCGCACTTGAGAATGAAGCGGCAAAGAAAGCCGCAAATAAAAAATAGCCGCCTGTGCGGCGGCTATGCGGAATCATACTAGGGAAGATAACGTGCGGGCTTTTTGGGTGTTTCGGGGAGCGCGGGGGCGCGGTCGTTGCGATGGATGAAATCGTCGATGGTTTCAAGAAGCGATGCCGT
Organism: uncultured Centipeda sp.; assembly: GCA_937925565.1. Lineage (GTDB taxonomy): Bacteria > Bacillota > Negativicutes > Selenomonadales > Selenomonadaceae > Centipeda. The sequence goes on along the minus strand of CALALM010000426.1, from coordinate 2,747 downwards.
ACTGCTCGATAGACTCGCAATCCCACTCACCACGATAAAGATCAGTATGCTTCCAATCAGTACAACAAAAAGCAACAGGAAGCTCATAGCTGCAAAATCCATACACAGTCCCTCCAATCCATCTATATACGAATCAATTCTTATGTTCAGCATACAGGGGAGGTGATTTTTTGTCAACAGGAAAAACCTTCGCGCTTGCCATTGCGCTCAAGGCGTCCATTGATGGCAGCATCGCGGCGGGGCTTGCTAAATCCGCGCAGGCGATTCAGAACGTCGCGCAGACGGCAAATACGGCAAACGCAGAGCTGCAGCAAGGGGCGGCGGCACTGCGCGGCTATGAGGCGCAGCTTGCACAGATCGGCGCACAGTCCGCAGAGTTTAGGAAGCTCAAACGCTCCATACAGGATACATCGGGCAGCCTCGCGGAGGCACGCACCAGAGCGGCGACGCTTGCACGCGCGTTCAAGGAATCCGAGCAGGAGACAGCAGCGCTCAAGGCGCGCGTCGATCAGGCAAAAGAATCCCTCGAACACATGAAGGGGACACTCACCCCTGCGACCTACCGAGCGGCGAAAGCGGAAATTAAACAACTCACCGCCGCATACAGGGAGAGTGCGGGGCAGACAAAGGCACTCGGCACGGAATTCGAAGCGGCAAAGAAGGACGCATCGAAATTAAAAGACACACTGGCAAGTCAAGAGATTGCGCTTAAAAATATTCGCACGTCACTCTCTGAGGCGGGCATATCGACAAAGAACTTTACCGAGAGTCAGCGCGCGGCGCAGGAAGCCCTCCAAAAGACCATCGACAAGGAGAAGGCAGCAATCGCGCATCAGGAGAAGATGGCGGGACTGCGGTACAAGCGGCAAGGTGCAAGCGAGAAATTCACCGCAGCGCGGGGGAATCTCGTTGACGCCGTCGTGCTTGCCGGAACAATCACAGCGCCGCTTATAGAATCGACACAGGAGGCAATCAAGTTTGAGTCCGTAATGGCGGACGTGCGGAAGGTCGTAGACTTCGACACACCGGAGCAGTTCAAGGCAATGTCAGGCGATATTTTGAAGTTATCGACCGAGCTGCCAATGGCGGCGGAGGGAATCGCACAGATCGTCGCGGCGGGCGGTCAGTCGGGCATCGCCCGTGAGGAGCTGCTTGCCTTTGCCGAATCGGCAACGAAGATGGGAATCGCATTTGACATCACCGCCGATCAGGCGGGCGACATGATGGCAAAGTGGCGCACGGCGTTCAAAATGAATCAGGAGGAAGTCGTCGCGCTTGCGGATAAGGTCAACTACCTCGGAAACACGACGGCAGCATCCGCGCCGCTCATCTCGGACGTTGTGACGCGCATCGGACCGCTTGGCGAAGTCGGCGGCGTTGCATCGGGGGAGATCGCCGCGCTCGGTGCGTCCATGGTCGGCGTTGGCATCCCGTCGGAAGTTGCCGCAACGGGTATCAAGAACCTCATACTGGGTATGGCGGCAGGTGCAGGAGCGACCAAATCACAAGCCGACGCATTCGCATCGCTCGGCATGAGTGCCGAGGAGATGGCGAGCAGAATGCAAGTCGATGCGAAGGGCGCAATCATCGACGTTATGAAGGCAATTCGCGAACTTGACAAGGACAAACAGGCGGCAGTTCTCAAAGACCTGTTCGGGAAAGAATCGATCAGTGCGATTGCGCCGCTCCTTGGAAATCTTGAGAACCTACAGGAGAATTTTGACAAGGTTGCCGATGCGGCGAAATATGCAGGGTCGATGGAAGCCGAATATGCGGCACGAAGTCAGACCACAGAGAACCAGATCCAGCTTGCAAAGAACGCGATGGACGCACTGCAAATCAACATAGGGAGTGCATTGCTGCCGATCATCGGGAAAGTCATGGAGACGGTTGCCCCTGTCCTGCAAGGATTTGCAGAGTGGGCATCGAAAAACGAGGAACTCATTATAATTCTTGCGGGTGTCGGTGCGGCAATCGCCGCGCTTGTTGTCGGAATCGCAGTCATGACCTTGGCAGTACAGGGGATCGCCCTTGCCTACGCCTCCCTACAACTCGCCGTAGAATTTGTCAAGGGGCTTGAGCTCGCAATGAGAATAGCGACGGCGGCGCAGTGGGCATGGAATGTAGCGATGTCAGCCAATCCACTAGGACTAATCGTCATCGCGATTGCGGCAGTCGTCGGCGCACTCTATCTTCTCTACACGCATTTTGACGGCGTGAGAGAGTATGCGGATAAAGCGTGGGAAGGAATAAAAGCCGCGTGGGCGAGTGTAGGCGAGTTTTTCACACAGCTTGGCGCGAATATAGTAGACGCTATCTCATCTGCGCTCAACAGAGCAGGGGCGTTCTTCACAGGACTAGGAACTGCGATTGTAGCGGGGATTCAGTCCTTCGTATCGGCGGCGATTGACTTCATTATGCGAATTCCCGAGCGTGTGGCATTTGCCGTTGGTTTCATGGCGGGGATCATCATATCGCTGCCAAGACTCTATTTGAGAATGGTGTCTGCGATTGCGGGATTTCTCATGCGTCTGCCGAGTTACTGCATGGAAGCGGGCACAGCATTCCTTGCGACGGCGGTTGCGTGGCTATCGGAAACGTATACGAGCGTCACAACATGGATCACGCAGACAGTCGACGATGCGTATGCGTTCCTATGTGCGTTGTCAGGCTACTGCATGGACGCAGGGGCGGAGTTCCTTGCTGCAGCAGCGGCGTGGTTGTCTGAAGCATATACGACCATTATC
>CALALM010000425.1 GCA_937925565.1 uncultured Centipeda sp. | reverse complement strand
TCCATCAGATTGTTATAGTTTTCAAGGCTCATCAGCACAACATTCTCCTCATTGCGCCTTGTCACGATGATCGTCTCCGCATCGCGCGTTGCCGCATCACAATAGGACTTCAAATTACTCCGCAACGTCGAAAAATTCACCGCCACCATACGATCACACCCTTTCAGTTTTATTGTACTAAAAAGCGTACAAAAATCAAGAAGCACGTTGCCTTGACGAAAACATCCGACACACTGCATAAAAATCTAAGAGATGCAGGTAGAGCTTGTATCATGTTTTCCCCTGATACAAGACCACGCAAAAAGCGCAGCCACCACGCAGCTGCGCTTTCCTGTACCATGTTTTCATTTTATTTCCCGAGCTGCTCCAGATATCCCCCCCGCTCCGCCGGATCAATATGGAGCACATCCATTGCCCGCTCGGGAGAAAGGGAAAGCTCCTCCATCAGATGCCGCAGGCTTTGCAGCATCGCCTGCTGTGTCCCCTCGGTATGCCCCTCCGCGCGCCCCTCCGCGCGCCCTTCCGCACGTCCCGCGGCGCGCCCCTTGGCAAGCCCCTTGGCAAGCCCCGTTCGATGCGCGTGCCTCATCCCGCTGATGTAGTCACGCAGAGCCTTCTCACGCTGCTCATACTGCCAGCGCTCGACTTCACTCTGCATAAAAACATGTTCCGCTTGAATTGCCTCATTGATCGCTGCCTCACTCATGGCGAGTTCCTCCGTTTCCTGTTCGTTCAGTTTATTTGAAAAATATGCGAGCCATTTCTCAAGCCGTTTCATTTCCTTGACGGATTTCACATGAAACTTTGGGATCTCAAGAAAGTGAATCTCCAAGTCCTCCGTCAGCCGATGCCCGCTTGCAATGTCATACAGTCCATACATATTATGTGGACACTCCTGCGGGAGCAGGCGGAAATTCAGCAGATTGATCGTGATCGAGCGCGTCAGGCTTTCATATTCCTCCCCTTTGCGGAGTGACTGATACATCCGTGCCCAGTAATAGAGCGTACGCTTCTGCATATCCCCGTAGTTCACAAGCTGAACTTCAATATTGATCTTACTGCCGTCACCGGCGACGCCATAAATATCCAGACGCGACAGTTTGTCCTCGCCAAAGTTTGGATCCAGTTCACGGTCAACGAAGGTGATATCCGCCAGTTCATCGTCCCCCTCGCGCCCCAATATCGCATTGAGAAAGCTGAGTGTAATGCGCTTGCGCTCCTCCCTGCCAAAGACGAATTTGAAGAGGTAATCGTTCAATGGATTATACCCCTGCCGATTTATCATACGGATCCCCCCTCGTTATCACAATTCCTCATTCTCTATTGTAGCGTGTTCCCCCTCCTGATACAAGACATTTTCCCACGCAAAAAGCGCAGCCGTCACGCAGCTGCGCTTTTCTTGTATTTCGATACGGAATTACTCCGCCGGAAGGATGAACGAGAGGGAGCTGAAGATCTTCTTCGTCACATTCGCATCATCCGTCGGGAAGCCGACCTCCACGCCGATGACATTGAGACCGTTGTTCGCAACGCGCACGTTTACATAGCCGTTCGCATCCGCCTGTGTCTCGGTCGTGAGATCGCCGAGCACATCCGCGATCACGGGCGCGTTCGCGTACGGCTGACCGTCCTTGTAGATGCGCAGACGGAGCGTGTCACCGCGGCGCAGTGTCAGCGGGTTCACCGCCGGTACGATCTGGATCGGCACATTGTAGAGCCCCGCAGGCGTTACCGACGGGCTCCAGTAGTGGACATTGTACTTGTAGGCATAGGTCACGGACACGAGATTCTCGATGTTCGAGTAGTCGCGCGTCGGGATCACCTTGCCGTCCGTCGTCTTTGCAAAGTATCCGTAGTCGAAGAACGTCGCCGTCACACCGAGATCATCCCCCGGCACAATGAGCACATTCTTGTCCGTGTTGACACGCTCCACCGTCGTCGGCTGGAAATTCACATCGTAGGCGTCAATGCGCTGCACACACGCCTGGTCATACGCATTGTCCAGAGGTCCCTCGCCGAGAACGAGCGCCTTCTGATCCAGACGGTTCGCGTAGTAAACCCCATGTGCATCCGCCGGTGCCGCATACATGGAGAGCCCCATCGCTGCGCCGAGTGCCGCCGCCAAAAGTTTCTTCTTCATCGAATATCCTCCCATCAGAAAACAAAATGGATGCGTGAAAACGCCACGCTATTCTTATTCATTATAGTATAACTGATCCCTATTTGCAATACCTCAGCGAGCTTTTGCCAGCGTCCCTCTCATCGAATACTAATCCTGTTCTTATCCCTCTCTATTCTTTATTTGCAATATTCGATTGGGAGGATTTTTAGAATAATTTCAAGGAGGAATATCTATGCACGTTGTAAAATCGATCACCCTCGCGGTACTCGTGCTCGTATGCGCCGTCTTCACGACCGGCACGACCGAGACGGCTGCGGCGTGGGACGGCGGCACAATTCGCGTCGAGGGGCTCGGCATCGCGCCCACCGGCACGAGCGGCACACAGGCGGAGGCACTTGCCCGCCGCGCGGCGATCAGCGACGCCTACCGCCAGCTTGCCGAGCAGACAAGCGGCGTGAGAGTCGATGCCGTGACCACCGTAGAGAACCTGATGCTCGCGAACATAACCGTCCGCACACAGGTGAACGCGCTCATCAAGGGCGCGGCGATTGTCGAGGAAAAACAGCAGGTGGACGGCTCCTGCATCGTGACACTTGAGCTGCCCGTCTACGGTGCCGGCTCTCTCGCGGGCACTGTCTTTGCACCGAACAAAGTGCCTGAGGCATGGACGCCGCCCGAGAGCGTCTACATGCCCTACAAACCCCAGAACTATGACACAACGGGGTACGGCACCTATGACCGCAGCGACCGCAAGGCGGACTGGGGCAAGGATACTGGCAAGACGACGGCGCCCACACCGCTCCGTCCGGTCGCACCGACCCCGCTTCGTCCGACGCCCCCCGCCCCACCGACCGCACCTGCACCGCTTCGTCCGACCCATCCCGCCGCGCAGACGCCGGTCGCCCCTGTCACACCAGCTCCCGTCTGTGCCTGTGCAGCGGTTGCCAATGTGATGAGTACCGCCGAGGCAATTGTTCTGATTGTTGTGTTCATATTATTTTTTATGTATTAAATTTATAAAAGCTATTGAATTGCTATATATTTCGTTTATATACCGTCTCGAACGGTTGTCTGAAACGTTCGCCCCATACGCCGCCTGCCGTACGGATAC
>CALALM010000424.1 GCA_937925565.1 uncultured Centipeda sp. | reverse complement strand
ACGAAAAAATCTGCGCCAATCTGACGGACTTCATTTTATCAGCGATTCCTAAAATGCCGTTGCTTCAAAGCCTCCCCCATCGAAACGGGGGAGGGGGACTGCGAAGCGGTGGAAGGGGCGCCCAAAAACCTCTTACATTGCAGCAATTGTAATGCCGTTTGCCTCTGCAAGCGCGACCGCGCGCTCCTTGTCGATGAAGAGGGTCCTCTCCGCCTCAATCACAAGTGCTGATGCCTTTGCCGCGACCAGCGACTCAATCGTATCGAGTCCGACCGCAGGCACATCGAAGCGGTTGTCCTGCTGGGGTTTTGCTGCCTTTGCGACGACCGCACCGCCGCCCGCGAGCTGACCGCCGCGGCGAATGCACGCATCCGTCCCCTCGATTGCCTCGAGCGCCATCACTGCACGATCCTTGACGACAGCAGTCTGCCCGACATCAAGGCGCCCAATCTCGCGCGCCATCCGGAGACCGTACTCCATATCCGCACGCTCGGCATCGGTCGGCGGACGGCTCGTCAACACGCCCGCCGAAGGCATCAGCGGCTTGATGAGCGCCGTCTGGTCGAGCGGCATCACGCCCACCTTCATGAGCGCGCCGACGAACATCATCATGATTGTATCGTCGTTCTGATTCGGCAGCTGCATAAGCATCCCGCGCAACATTTCATCCGGCTGGATCTGCCCCGTGAAGAGCAGTTCCTTCGTGACCTTGCCGATCATCGTCACCTTGCCGATTTGCTCCTGCTGGAGATAGGCAAGGATCGCAGAGATCGAACCGATGCTGATCTCACGATAGACCGACGCCGCCTCCTTCAGTTCCGGATCACAGTCCGGAAGGAGCGCGATTACGTGTACCTCATATCCCTGCGCACGCGCCGCACGCGCACACGCGGCGGGCAGATGTCCGACACCCGCGAGCAGACCCAGTTTTTCCATACTTTTAGCCCTCACTCATCCTCATGACGTTCGCGGCAGATTCCACGCTCCGCATTGCGGAGGAAGCGCAGGAGGTGTTCAACCTCCTCGCAGGAATCCACCTCCTGCTCGATGACCGCAATCGCCTGCGTGAGGTTCAGCCCCGAACGATAGAGTATCTTGTATGCCTGCTTGATGCGGCGGCGTATCTCGAGCGGAATGCCCGCACGCGAAATACCCACACTGTTGAGCCCGACTGCACGCGCGGGATGCCCGTCCACCATTGTGAACGGCACAACATCCTGCACGAGCTTCGATGTGCCGCCGATCATCGCGTTGCGCCCGATCTTCACGAACTGGTGTACCCCCGCCATGCCGCCGATGACAACGCCGTCCTCAACAATCGCGTGCCCCGCGAGCATCGCCGCATTGCTCATGATGATGCGGTTGCCGAGCACGCAGTTGTGTGCAATGTGCGTGTACGCCATCAGCAGACAGTCGTCTCCGATGCGCGTCTCCTCGCCCTCGCCCGTCGCACGGTGTACCGTCGCACACTCGCGGATCGTCGTGCGGTCGCCGATGAACGTATAGCTCTTCTCGCCCTTAAACTTCAGATCCTGCGGCACCTCGCCGATGGATGCACCTTGGAAGATATGGCAGTCACGACCGATCTGCGTCCACTCCTTGATGACGACGTGCGGACCGATCTTCGTCCCCTCACCGATCTGAACATGATCTGAGATGACCGCATAGGGACCGATTTCCACATCCTTTGCGATGCGCGCCGTCGGCGCGATCACTGCAGTTTCGTGGATATAGGCAAGAACCTTGCTGCTGCCTGTCACCTATTTCAACTCCTTCAGCCCCAAACGAATTCAGGGCAGACATTTTCCACTCTCTTTTACTATCCGACAAAAGGGCCGGTATCTCACCTCGAAAAATCAGCCGTTATCGCCGAATAATCTTCTTTTACAGTGGATTATGTCCGGTTTTTCTGTATTTATCACTATCTTTAGAGTTCGTTTCCATCTTTCAATGCAAATTTGAAATCTGCGGATGCCACGAGTTCCCCTTCGACATAGGCGTCCGCATGCAGTACGCCGAACACGCCGCGCACGCGCACAATTTCCGCCTTCGTCGTGACAGCATCGCCGGGTACGACAGGGCGCTTGAACTTCACATTCTCCATCCCGCCAAAGAGCGCAAGCTTGCCGCGGTGCTCCTCGGGATAGAGCATCGTTACACCGCCCACCTGCGCCATCCCCTCGAGGAGGAGAACACCGGGCATGATCGGATGCCCCGGGAAGTGTCCGAGGAAGAACGGCTCGTTCATCGTCACACACTTAATGCCCGTCGCCGATTTGAACGGCACGAGTTCCGTAATCCGATCCACGAGCAACATCGGCGGACGATGCGGAAGAATCTTCTGAATCTCATTGATGTCCAAAGTCATGCTTATTTCCTCTCCTCTGCAATCTGTTTCGCCAGCGCCGTGTTGAGCGCGTGCCCCGACGCAACTGCAATGATATGACCGCGAATAATCCCGGCGAGCCGAATGTCCCCGAGCACATCGAGAATCTTGTGCCGCACGAGCTCATTCGGAAAATTGAGCGGATTCATCCACCCCTCATCGTTGTAGACAATCACCGTCTCAAGCGAACCGCCGAGCCCGAGACCGTTCGCCTGCAGCGCTGCGACCTCCTTCTCGTAGGCGATCGTCCGCGCGGGTGCGATCTCCCTCTCATACGCCTCGGGTGTGACCTCGATATCGTAGTACTGCACCCCGATCAGCGGATGATCGTTCAGCGACGTGAACGAAACACGCAGCCCATCATACGGCAATGCCATGACGAAATGACTGCCGTCATCCACACGGTAAATGCGGTCGATCACCGTCACATGGCGCTCTGCATCCTGCTCCACCGTGCCCGCCTGTGCAATCAGACGGAAGAACGTACGCGCACTGCCGTCCACCACCGGCGGCTCCTCCGCATCAAGCGTCACAAGACAATTATCAATGCCGTGTACGTGCAGGGCGCTCATCAGATGTTCGATCGTAAAAAATTTCAATGCACCTGCGCCGATTGTCGTTGCACGGAGTGTTGCTGTCACGTTTGCCGCCGTCGCCGCGACAGGCGGTGCCTCCGGTATATCGGAACGCGTAAACAATATCCCCGTCCCGGACTTCGCCGGAGCGAGTTCCATATGTACCGGCTTCCCGGAGTGCAGCCCGATGCCATCATAGACCACGCGCGAAGCCAGTGTTCTCTCTCTTTGCAAGCGTTATCCTCCTCGGATACTGAATAATCTGTTTACATGATACTAAAATTTTTCCCATCTTGCAAGAAAAAACAAAGGGAACATCATTTGACAGAGCGCGCAGCATCTGCTATTATATGTATAAGCACATATGCTTCCATTATCGGGGATGTAATGGTCTCGACGGGGATGGGTAGTATGTGGACAGCGAGCCGGGGGGTCATCACCCCGTTAGTAAGGTGAAACTTTTATTAAACATAAAAGCAAA
>CALALM010000423.1 GCA_937925565.1 uncultured Centipeda sp. | reverse complement strand
GCGAAAAAGATGCGTCAAGATGGCGGTGCTGAATTTATCAGTGCTTCCTTATATCCAATGACACAAGGAGCAACGATACGAGGCAATCTGACCTCATATTGCTGCTCCTTTTGTGTGCGTATAAAATTGTACGCAGAAAAAAACTTGTCACTCGTCCGAACCTTGTGATAAAATGAACAAAGTTGTGTGTGGCGGCAATCTGTGAAGCCGCCTGCAAATTGGAGCTAAAAGGAGGCGCTTAAATGGAAACGTTGGCCGCGATTATCTTTGTTGTGATGTATATGGTGATTGTCTCGGAGAAGATTCACCGAACGGTTGCCGCGATGATCGGCGCGGTGCTCATGATGCTGCTCGGCATCCTCTCGCAGGAGGTCGCACTGCATCATGTGGACTTTGAGACGCTCGGGCTGCTCGTCGGCATGATGGTGCTCGTCGGCGTGACGAAGGAGACGGGGCTGTTTGACTACGTGGCGATCAAGGCGGCGAAATCGGCGAAGGCGGAGCCGCGCCGCATCCTCGTCTATCTCTGCGTGATTACGGCGGTGTTTTCCGCGTTCCTTGACAACGTGACGACCGTGCTTCTCATGGTGCCCGTGACGTTCAGCATCACGAAGATCCTAAAGCTCGACCCCATGCCGTATCTCCTCACGCAGATCATCGCGTCGAACATCGGCGGCACGGCAACGCTCATCGGCGATCCGCCGAACATCATGATCGGCAGTGCGGTGAAGGAACTCACCTTCGTCATGTTTATCGAACATCTCGCGCCGATTGCGATCATCTGTATGACGGTCGTGCTGTTCATCATGTCTGCGATCTACCGTAAGAGCCTCGTCACGACGCCGGAATTGCAGGCGGAGCTGATGCAGATGGACGAGAAGACGGCGATCACGGATCACAGTCTTCTGAAGCGTTCGCTCTTCGTGCTGGGGCTTACGATCCTCGGCTTTTTCACACACTCCTTTACACACATCGAGTCGTCGCTGATCGCTCTGACGGGCGGCTTCCTGCTGCTCCTCCTCGCGGGCGGCAGTGAGCATCTGGTGGAAAAGGCGATGCACTCCGTCGAGTGGCCGACGATCTTCTTCTTCATTGGACTCTTTATCGCGGTCGGCGGACTGATTGAGGTCGGTATCATCGCGCAGCTCGCGGAGACGGCGGTGGAGGCGACGGGCGGCGATCTGACGGCGACGGCGCTGCTGATCCTCTGGATGAGTGCCATCATCTCGTCCGTCCTGGACAATATTCCGTTCGTCGCGACGATGATTCCGCTGATTCAGAACATGGGCACGATGGGGATTACGAACCTCGAGCCGCTCTGGTGGTCGCTCGCGCTCGGCGCGTGTCTCGGCGGCAACGGAACGCTCGTCGGCGCATCCGCGAACCTCATCGTGGCGGGCATGGCGGCGGAGCGCGGCGTGCACATCAGCTTCATCCGCTACTTCAAGATTGGCTTCCCGCTGATGATTCTGACCATCGTGCTCTCGACGGTCTATGTGTATCTGCGGTATTTGATATAAGATCTTTGCAGGAAAATCCCCGCACGGGGGCGAATCAATCAATTAAAGAAATGTGTGAGAGGCACCGACACAGTTTCGGTGCCTCTTTTGTTAGCGAACAGGGAGAGTCGGAGAGCCTATGTTTATACTTGCATCGGCATCACCCCGGCGGCGTGCACTCCTGCGGCAGATCGGGGCGAAGTTCGTCTCGATCACGCCCGCCGTGGATGAGGTGACGGACGGGGAACGACCACGTGATGCCGTGATCTACAATGCACTCATCAAAGCACGCAAGGTGGCAGAGGAGTACCCGGAACATGCGGTGCTCGGTGCGGATACCACCGTTGTGCTTAGCGGACACTCGTTCGGAAAGCCCAAGGATACAGTCGAGGCACGCCGTATGCTCTCCCTGCTCGAGGGGCGTCAGCATACGGTACTCACAGGTATTGCGTGGGTCACGGGCGGACGTGAATACACGGACGCGGCGGAGACGATTGTGCGCTTTGCCCCGATGACGGCGGAGGAGATTGCCGCCTATGTTGCATCGGGTGAGCCGATGGGCAAGGCGGGCGCGTACGCGATTCAGGGACGCGCGGCGATCTACGTGGAGGAGATGCACGGCTCGTTCTCGAACGTCGTCGGGCTGCCGCTTCACGCGGTCGCGATGCTCGCGCGAAAGGCGGGCGTCGCGATGGAGGACGGAGATGAATCTGCGTGACCTGCCTGCGGGCGAGCTGCCGCGCGAGCGATTGATCGAACGCGGTGCGGGGGCACTGAGCGACGCGGAGCTGCTTGCCATTCTCCTGCGGACGGGGCGGCGGGGCGAGAATGTACTGGAACTCGCGCACGGGATTGTGGCGCGGTTTCGTGAAACGGGGCTTTCCGAGATCCTTGCGATGCCCTGTGCGGAGTTTGCACGCATCCCGGGCATCGGCATGGCAAAGGCGGCAACCGTGCTCGCCGCGCTCGAACTTGGACGGCGTGCACAGCGTACGGCGAAGAGCCGCCCGCGTATCAGTGAGGCGCAGGATGTGGCAGAGCTGCTGCGCTCGCGCCTCGCTGCGGAGAAGCGCGAACACTTTCTTGTCCTGCCGCTCAGCTCGAAGAACGAGGTGCTGATGGTCGCGGACGTGTCCGTCGGCACGCTCACGAATACGCTCGTGCACCCGCGTGAGGTGTTCGAGCCCGCGATCCGCTGCGGAGCGGCGCACATCATCCTCGTGCACAACCATCCGAGCGGCGATCCTGCGCCGAGCGCCGAGGACCATCGCCTCACGCGCATCCTCAAGGAGGCGGGCGCGTTGCTCGGCATCCCCGTCACAGATCATGTGATCCTCGGAGGAGCGGAGTTTTTCAGCTTTGCAGAGGAGGGCGTATTGTAGGAGTTCCATACGGGGGAGGTGGCACGCGACAGCGTGACGGAAGGGGGGCCTTGGGCGATAGGGAAGCCGATCCGTACAATACTTTTTTTTCACAGAGAGAGGATTTCCCCCTTCAATCATCGAAATATACTGATACCTTAGCAAATGCTCTTGTTAAACCGTGATTAGGAGGGATTAGGATGAGCAAAATCAAAAAGATTCTCGTTCCGGTCGATGGATCGGTGGGCGGCTGCAAGGCGGTCGATGAGGCGCTCTTCTTTGCGGAGAAATGCGACGCGGAGCTCGACTTCGTCTACGTTGCGAGCAACATCAACAAGGACATCCCGAGCCATATCGTCTTTGACCGCATCTGGGAGAAGCTGCCGGGCGAGCGCAAGGCGCGCAAGCACGTCAAGAGCGGGCATGTCGCCAAGAGCATCCTCGAAGTCGCGGACGAAGAGGGCAGCGACATGATCATCATGGGCAGCCGCGGTCTCGGCCTTCTCAAGGGGGTCCTCATCGGCAGCGTCAGCCAGAAGGTGATCGAGGAGTCGAAGATCCCCGTCATGGTGATTAAGTAATCACTGCCAAAGACGAACTTTACTTTATCGGTGATTCCGTAAATCGGCGGGGAGGTGGCGACATTGACCGTTCGGGAGCGGCTTGAGGCGCAGGAGGATGCACTCCTCTCACCGTTGGCGGCACGGAGCAGAGATGCAAAGCGCAGTCATCCGATGGCGGAGTGCCCCTTCCGTACGAAATTTCAGCGCGATCGCGACCGCATTCTCCATTCCAAGTCGTTCCGACGGCTCAAGCACAAGACGCAGGTCTACATCGTCGCGGGCGACCACTACCGCACACGCATGACGCACAGCCTTGAGGTCGCGCAGATCTCGCGCACGATTGCGCGCGGGCTGCTGCTGAACGAGGATCTGACGGAGGCGATCGCGCTCGGGCACGATGTCGGGCACACGCCGTTCGGGCACGCGGGCGAGGCGGTTATGGAGGAGATCACGGGGCATTTCGCGCACAACGAGCAGAGCCTGCGCATGGTCGAGATCCTCGAGCGCGGCGGACGCG
>CALALM010000422.1 GCA_937925565.1 uncultured Centipeda sp. | reverse complement strand
CGGGCGACATTCTCGCCGCCGTCGATGAGAAACAGGCGCGTTCGATTGCGGAGGCTCGCCTCGGCAATCAGCGCCGCGACCTCATCAAGTCGAAGAGTGTATCGCTTGACGCACTCTTCGAGCAGATTCAGCAGGGCGATATCAAGGATCTCAACATCGTCGTCAAGGCGGATGTGCAGGGCTCTGTCGAGGCACTGAATTCCGCGCTCCTCGGGCTCAACAAGAACGACGAAGTGCGCGTGAGCATCGTGCACTCAGGTGTCGGTGCGGTCAGTGAGTCGGATATCATGCTCGCGACGGCATCGAAGGCAATCGTCATTGCGTTCAACGTCCGCCCGGATGCAAATGCGCGGCGTCTCGCTGACACGGAGGATGTGGACATCCGCACCTACCGCGTCATCTACGATGCGCTGAACGATGTGAAGGACGCGATGAGCGGCATGCTGAAGCCGAAGTACAAGGAAGTCGTTCAAGGGCGCGTCGAGATCCGTCAGGTCATGCGCTTCTCGAAGGCGCTCGTTGCAGGCTCGTACGTGCTCGAAGGAAAGATCCACAACAACTCGAAGATCCGCATCCTGCGCGACAACATCGAACTCTTCGACGGGGAGATTGACTCCCTGCGCCGCTTCAAGGATGAGGTGAAGGAAGTCGCTGCCGGCTACGAATGTGGCATCTCCATCGTTGATTTCCGTGATTTTGCGGAGGGCGACATCATCGAGGCGTACACGATGGAGGAGATCGAGACCTCCATCGCAGAGGCGAACAAGGCGGCAGAGGAGAAGCGCGAGGCGCAGGCTGCTGCTGCCGCAGCAGCGGAAGAAAATGCCGAATAAGAAATTTTGAATCGGTGCAGTCCTTTGCCCGTTGGGGCAGAGGACTGTGCCAATTTCTATACCGGAAGGGAGATGTACCTTGGCAAAGGTTCGCGTTGAAAAACTACAGGAACTGATCAAGCAGGAAGTCAGTGACATCATCTTCAATGAACTCAAAGATCCCCGCATCGGATTTGTGACCGTGACCTCTGTCGTGTGTACGGAGGATCTGCGTGAAGCGAAGATCTACGTCAGCGTTATGGGGGATGAGAAGAAGGCGCGTGATACGCTGTACGGGCTCAACAGTTCGCTCGGCTTCGTGCGCCGCGAGGTCGGCAGGCGCATTCGTCTGCGCTTTACGCCCGAGATCAGCTTTGCACTTGATACCTCGCTGAACTACAGCGATCACATCCAGCGGCTGCTGAATGAGATTCACGAGGACAAGCCGCAGATGGAGAAGGGGGAAGGGGCATGAAGATCACGCTTGATGAAGCGGCACAGATGGTCACCGACGCGCAGACCGTCATTCTCACCTCGCACATTCGCCCTGATGGGGACAGCATCGGCTCAACCCTCGGGATGATGCACTATCTGAGAGAACGGGGCAAAGACGCGCGCGTCCTGATTGATGATGAGATTCCCCGCACCTTTCAGATTTTGCCGGGGATTGCACAGATCGAGCGCCCGACGGAGGGCGTACGCTACACCGCTGATCTCCTCATCGTCTGTGATGTGGAGCTGAAGCGCACGGGTGCGGTACTCGACGCAGTCGATGCCGTACGTGTGCTCAACATCGACCATCATGTGACGAACGATGAAGAGGCAGAGTACCTCTATCTGAATCCGGAATACGCTGCGACCTGTGAGATCATGCACGACCTCGTACACACGATGGGAGGAACCTTCTCGCTCGATGCCGCGACCTGCCTCTACACGGGCATGGCGACGGATACGGGATTTTTTCGTTTCTCGAACACCACGCCGCATACGATGCGTGCGGCGGCAGACCTCATTGAGATCGGCGTAAAGCCAAATATCATTGCGGTTGCGATGGAGCTGAAATCCTACGATGAGGTGATGGCGCAGGTGCGCGCGATCCGAAGTCTCGAGATGTTCTATGACGGCAGGGTGGCAGCGGTCTTTATCGACGAGGAAAAGGCGAAGGAAGTCACGACGACAGAGGGGCTGCTCGATGCCCTTCGCGTGATCGAGGGGACGCAGGTCGTCTTCTTCATGAAGTGGCTTGAAAAGGATGCTTACCGCGTCAGCATGCGCTCGAAGGGCACGAACGTCTCGCGCGTTGCGCAGGGCTTCGGCGGCGGCGGGCATATCCGTGCGGCGGGCTGTACCCTGCACGGCTCCTTTGACGAGGCAAAGAAAACCATCCTCGCGGCGATTGGGGAGG
>CALALM010000421.1 GCA_937925565.1 uncultured Centipeda sp. | reverse complement strand
TCGCGGAAATCATGGAGCGCCTTGCCGCCCGCGGCGAAGATGCGCCGCTCATCCTCTCACACGGCTGTTCCGCCCAAATCCCCTTCTCCATCACGGCACTCAAGGCGTCAAGCACCTATATCACAACGCGCGAGTACGTCTCCACACTCGCCGTGGACTTTGCAGATGACGCAGGGCTTGCCATCCGCTACGGACTCGATCAGGGCGCACTGCTCTTCCCCCCGGTCTAAAAAGGGCTGCTGTACGGAGTTTCCTTCGTACAGCAGCCCTCTGTTTGTGCTTCTTTTACTCCACCCTGATCTTGAAAATCCCCTTTTTGAGCGGGGCGGGCGCATCCACCCGCACACCGGAGCGGTGCACATCTACGGGGAAGCAGATGAGGAAATCCCCGGGACGCAGAATCACCGAGGCACTCACATCCCCCTCTGCAGGAATAAAGTCCCGCTCATCCTCATAGGCACCCATCTCCATGCGCTCCATCGGACTCACATCGATGCGCTCCGTGCCCGCAACGAGAACGTGGATGTCGATGTAGGCGCGGTGCGCCTCCCAGAACTTCCCGCTGCGTTCGCCCGTCGTATAGTGCGCGATGTTGACATAGAGCGCATCGCCCGCAATCTCATTGCGCCCCTTGGGCAGCGCCGCGAGGTCATGCGACCGCGCGAAGGCAAGTGCCTCCTGCATGCGCTGCGGGAGAAATGCGTAAGTTCTCTCGTGATAGATATTGCCGTAGATCATAGGAACCTCCCTGAATCAATTGTCTCCCCCTATCATACCAGTCCCTCACGCACAGTGCAACCGGGAAAGCGATGATAAAATAAGCGGACACACATCCATGAGAGACATATAGAGCATCACAGATGCCATAGACTTCTTGGAAAACATCTGCCCGCCCACGCGTGCAAAAACATCATTGAAAAAGAATGAAGCATGTGCTATGATAGAGGAGAAGGAAATGGAAAGTGCTCCGGCACGGGCGCAAAGCCGCATTCTACCGTTTCGTCTTTCCAAAACGGTGCAGCCCGCACCGCACAAGGGACAGCGCCGATGGATCCCCCGCTTTTCGGGGCAGATTTCATCCGCAGACGCCAAAAACGGCGCAAAAAAGTGCGTCTTTCCAAAACGCCTTCTCAGCCCGCGCGGGACAAGGGCTGCGGGACACAGAGTCCCGACACACACAATGCTGCGTGCGGCATTGAAACAACTTGGAGCGTGTACGCACGATAATGCGATCCAAGTCCCGACACACACAATGCTGCGTGCGGCATTGAAACTTTGTTCTCGCCATTTCTCTTTGTGATAAATTTAGTCCCGACACACACAATGCTGCGTGCGGCATTGAAACACGGGAACATCCTCACCGCTTCCATCATGGACAGTTGTCCCGACACACACAATGCTGCGTGCGGCATTGAAACTGCTTTACGCGGGCGGTAGGGTCGAGGTTACGGTAGTCCCGACACACACAATGCTGCGTGCGGCATTGAAACTCTTCTCGTGGATCATAAAACCATCTCCTATCAACTGTCCCGACACACACAATGCTGCGTGCGGTATTGACAGCAAAACGGCTCTGCGTGTCCACATCGGTCACACAGAGCCGTTTTCATATGCGAAAAGCGCACAGCAATCTTGACGATGCGGCGCACAGATGTTAGAATAGAGATACAAAAAGGGCACTGCCGTACGCGGCTCCCCAATAATAGGATGAAATTTCCGCCTACTGTTTGGAAGCTGAAGGCGGATTTTTCTTATTTATTGTCGAACGACGATCATCAATAATGAAATACTTCTATATGCTTCAAATATATTATTGTTTTAAGGAGGTTTTCAAATGACGAAGGATATTGTCATATCAATGGACGAGGAATTGAAGTCGAACTTTGAAGAAGTCTGTGCAGATATTGGAATTTCTGTCCCTTCTGCCATTATGATTTTCGCCCGCCGTGTAGCAAGAGATCGTAAAATTCCATTCGAGCTTACGGCATCCCCGCGCCTCTCTGATCCGTTCTATTCGGAAAGCAATATGGCTCACCTGCGCCGCGGGATCGAAGATTTTAAGGCAGGGAAATTTCAGCAGCATGACTTGATTGAGGTTGCAGACGATGAATAAGAACTGGTTTGATGAAGCGTGGGAAGATTATCTGTACTGGCAAATCCAGGATAAAAAAACCCTGAAGCGCATCAACGCCATTCTCAAAGACATCGAAAGATCCCCTTTCGAGGGAATCGGAAAACCGGAACCCCTGCGGGGAAATTTCAGTGGCTTATGGAGCAGACGGATTGATGAAAAAAACCGTCTCGTTTATTTTATCAGCGATGGCTCCATACAGATTTTCTCCTGCAAAGGACATTATGAATAGGAAGTGGATAGATGTACTTAATAGGATAAATGGTAGCATATAGACTTTTGGGAAAGCATCTGCCCGCCCACGCACCGGCATAAAAACGCCACTGAAAAAGAACGAAACGTGTGCTATCATAGAGGAGAAGGAAATGGAAAGTGCTGTCCCGACACACACAATGCTGCGTGCGGTATGTAGCACAAGAAAAAGCTGCCGATTGGCAGCTTTTTCTTATGCGATATCGCGCAGCACCTCCGCAATATCCCCATCGATCACAATGCTGCGCTCCGCAATCTCATCCGGCACATACGCCCTCCCCAGATTGATCGAGACGAGCGTCACATCCGTGCGCTCCGCCGTCATGCGCCAAAACGGATACTTGATGATCCCCGGCGTATTCATCCCGACACCGAGCTCGATGAGGAGTGTCCGCTTCCCCTCGACATGTTTGAGATACTTCGTATATCGCTCCGCTGCCGCATGCCAGCCTGCATCCTCGACAAAGGACGCATCCGCACGCAGATTCATCGTCATCTCCGCACCGTCGTCGGGGCAGTATGGGATGAGATCGGTCGGTATTGCCATCCGAGGCGCACCGCTCTCGGGTAGAAGGAGCTCCCCATCCTCCGCAAAGGCAAAGCCCTGCGCTGCGAGCATGGCACGTATACTCTCCTCGTTGTCGTACGTCCTTCCTGCCGATGCTCCCGCGGGCCTGCTGCTCTGAAAGAGCCCATAATCACCCTGCGTATAGAAGAGCCGCGCCTTGTCAAAGCCCGCCCGCTGAAAGGCATGATCCACATTCGTCGTCAGCACGAAATAGTCACGTCCCTCTGCGAGGTGCAGCAGATTCGCATACACGTCGCCCGGCAGCGGCGCGTAGCGGTTGATGTAGATGCTCCTGCTCCACCACGCCCAGAAAATCTCACGCGCGGGAAACGGATGGAAGCCGCCGCTGTAGATATCCTCGATCCCGAAGCGTTCGTGAAAATCCGAAAAATATTTGAGGAAGCGTGCGCCCGCATAGTCGTAGCCCGCCGCCGCCGACAGCCCCGCCCCTGCGCCGATCAGAATACAGTCGGCAGAGGAGAGGGCGTTTTTGAATTGTGCGATGGATTTCTTCATTGTAACAGTCCTTCGTAGAGCACGCGGTCCTCGTCCTTGAATACGTTGAAAATGACGCGCTCAATGCTGTTCTTTTCACGCAGAAACACGCGCACCTCACGTACGGCGATCTCTGCCGCCGCCGCATTCGGGAAATGGAACTCGCCCGTCGAGATGCAGCAGAACGCAACGGACTTCAGCCCATGCTCCGCCGCAAGATGCAGACACGAACGATAGCAGGAGGCGAGGAGCTCCCTGTGCTCCTCGGTCAGCACGCCGCTGACGATCGGTCCAACCGTATGGATGACATGACGCGCGGGGAGATGATACCCCTGCGTGATCTTTGCCAGCCCTGTCGCCTCCGGATGTCCCTGCCGCTCCATGAGCGCGGCGCATTCGGCGCGTAGCTGCAACCCCGCCGCCGAGTGGATGGCGTTGTCGATGCAGCGATGACAAGGGATGAAGCAGCCGAGCAGAGCGGAGTTCGCCGCATTTACGATGGCATCCGCATTGAGCCGCGTAATGTCCCCCTGCCAAAGGATGATACGCGCATCCGAGGACACCGATGGGAGCGTCATCACATCCACCACACCGCGCTGCTCCCGCTCCTTGGACAACAGTTCACCTTCGAGACGCAGATACGCCTCGGACAGGGGACGCGGCGGGCGCACATTCATCAGCGCACGCAAGAGAGTGCGCTGCGCCTCCTCCGTCTCCCCGACCTCTGCCGCCTGCGCGCGATACTCCGGCATTTCGGAGAGGAGCATCGCATTCAGCTTTTGAATGAGTGCAAGGGACATGGGAACACTCCCTTTGTTTACGCCTGTACCAGTGATACGCGCTCACCCACATGTGCGCCGCTCTCGATCAGATCGACCATGCCGAGCGCATAGTCTGCATAGCTGATGACACTCTCGCCCGCCGTGCTCAGCGTCAGCTCCTCGCCGCCGAGGACGTACTTGCCCGTCTTTGCCCCATCCGCACGGAAATCCGCCGCAGGGCTGACGAACACCCACCTTGCATCCGTACGGGAGCGCAGCGCCTCCAGCTCCTCCGTCTGTGCCTTCGCGAGCGGATAGAACTCTGCCGGGAACTCCGGCGTATCAAGCAGCTGCACCGTATGTGCCGGATCGACATAGAGACTGCCCGCACCGCCGACGATATAGAGACGCGTATCCGTCCCCGCCACGAGATCGGCGAGATGCTGACTCGTCTGCGTGTGCAGCGGCAGCGTCTCCGGCGTATACGCGCCGAACCCGTCCACCACCGCATCGAATCCCGCAAGATCCTCCTTCGTGAGCGCCATGATATCCTTCTGCACAAACTCCTTTGCCGCGCTCCGGTTCGCGCTCCGCGCAAATGCCGTCACCGCATGACCGCGTGCGATCAGCTCCGCAATGATTGCCTTGCTTGCCTTTCCGTTCGATGCTACAACTGCGATTTTCATATGAAATACCCCCATAAAATAATTTTGTAATTAAATCGGTTACGTATGGAGTATAACACAGATAAAAAAGAACGTCAACAGATACAATATATTTTTTACCGACCTCTCTGCATCGACGCAAAAACGTCATTGAAAAAGAACGAAGCGTGTGCTATCATAGAGGAGAAGGAAATGGAAAGTGCTCCGGCACGGGCGCAAAGCCGCATTCTAC
>CALALM010000420.1 GCA_937925565.1 uncultured Centipeda sp. | reverse complement strand
GGATGGCTCCATTCGTGAGGCAGAGGCGGGGACGACGCTGCTGGATGTTGTCAAGGGAATGAGCAATTCGCTCGCGAAGAAAGCGCTTGCGGCGAGTCTGGATGGGAAGGTTGTCGATCTGACGACGCCCGTGACACAGGACGCCGCATTTCAAGTATTGACATTTGATGATGCGGGCGGGCGCCACGCACTTCGTCACACGGCGTCACACATTATGGCACAGGCGGTCAAGCGCCTCTATCCGGAGAGCAATGTGCAGCTTGCGATCGGTCCCGCGATCGAGAACGGGTTCTACTATGACTTCGACATGGAACGCCAGCTGACGGATGCCGATCTGCGCGACATCGAGAAGGAAATGAAGAAGATTGTCAAGGAGAATCTGAAAACCGAGCGGCACGAGATTCCGCGCGCGGAGGCAATCGAATATTTCCGTGCGAAGGGCGAGAACTACAAGGTCGAGCTGATCGAAGATCTGCCGGAGGACGAAACGATCACCACCTATACACAGGGCGAGTTTACGGATCTCTGCGCCGGCCCCCACGTCATGAGTACGGGCAAGGTCAAGGCGTTCAAGCTGCAGAGTGTTGCGGGCGCGTACTGGCGCGGCAGCGAGAAGAACAAGATGCTGCAGCGCATCTATGGCACGGCATTTGAGAAGCAGGAAGAGCTCGACGCCTATCTCCACATGCTTGAGGAGGCGGCAAAGCGCGACCATCGTAAGCTCGGGAGAGAGCTTGACCTATTCAGCATCCATGAGGAAGGGCCGGGTTTCCCGTTCTTCCATCCGAATGGAATGCTTCTGCGTAACGCGATCCTCGAGTATTGGCGCGAGGTACATCGCCGCTACGGCTATCAGGAGATCAGCACGCCGGTCATTCTTAGCCGAAAGCTCTGGGAAACCTCTGGCCATTGGTTCCACTACCGTGAGAATATGTATACGACCGAGATCGACGAGGAAGACTATGCGATCAAGCCGATGAACTGCCCCGGCTGCATGCTCGTTTACCGTTCACAGCTGCACAGCTACCGTGATCTGCCGCTACGCCTCGCAGAGCTTGGACTCGTGCATCGGCATGAGCTGTCTGGCGCACTGCACGGACTCTTCCGTGTCCGAAACTTTACGCAGGACGACGCACATCTCTTCGTGACTCCCGATCAGATCGAGGGGGAGATCCAGCACACGATCGATCTCTTCGACGAGGTTTACCGCACGTTCGGGCTCTCGTACAAGGCGGAGCTCTCGACGCGACCCGAGGACTCGATGGGCTCAGATGAGATGTGGGAACTTGCGACGGACGGCCTGCGCAAGGCTCTCGAGAACCGTGGCTTGGACTTCGTGGTGAATGAGGGCGACGGCGCATTCTACGGACCGAAGATTGACTTCCATCTGCGTGACTCCATCGGGCGCACATGGCAGTGCGGTACGATCCAGCTGGACATGAGTCTGCCCGAGAAGTTCGACCTGACCTACATCGGAGAGGATGGGGAGAAACATCGCCCCGTCATGCTGCATCGCGTCGTCTACGGTTCGATCGAGCGTTTCATCGGCATCCTGATCGAGAACTATGCGGGGGCGTTCCCCGTGTGGATGGCGCCCGTACAGGTGCGCATCCTGCCGATTACGGAGCGCCATGCGGCATACGCCGCGGAACTGCGGGGGCAGATGTTTGATCTCGGCATCCGCGTTGAGGTAGATGACCGCAACGAAAAGACCGGCTACAAGATTCGCGAGAGTCAGGTCAAGAAAACGCCGTACACACTCGTCGTGGGCGATCAGGAGCAGGAGAATCATACCGTTGCGTTGCGTAAGTACGGAGAGAAGGACAGCACTGTCCTGTCAGTCGATGACTTTATTGTGCTCGTGCAGGAAAAAATTGCCTCACGCGCGCAGGAGTATTGACAAGGTACCCGTATCTGTGGTAGTATGACTTCTGTTACAAGCAGAAGCCACCGCTTCTCACCTGCGGGCACATTGCGCGTCGGGTCAAATGAAGAATTTTTTAGGGTGGCTTTTGCCGCCCTTTTCTATTGCCGGATGGCGTTCAGGCGTGCATCCGAACCAGGAGGTGTTCTTGCCATAAGCAGGGAATCTTTGCGAATCAATGAG
>CALALM010000419.1 GCA_937925565.1 uncultured Centipeda sp. | reverse complement strand
ATTGATAATCTAAGCCCCTATATCCCATTGTGGGGGGCTTGTCAAAAAGGTAAAATAACTTCATTGATAATCTAAGCCCCTATATCCCATTGGGCAATCATACGAATAACTGGTTAGTATCTAGTAAGTATCTGTTTTAGGCAGTGATGGAGATGGAAATGCAAGACTATGAGGACGTTGTGAAGCGGCTCGGTGCGCTGTATGAGGAGGTTCGCGGCTGTGAGTTTTACGAGGAGATGTTTCCTGACAATGAGCGCAGCGGGGATACGTACGAAGATTACAGTCACCCGAATGCAATCTATCTTTATCGTGATCTGGAAAGCGGTGACGCCATGCGGCAGCGGCGTCGTATTATGCTTGAGGACACATGGGAGGAGGAGTATTTTGAATACGTTGAGGGTAATCCTCTGGCGTTGTGCAGCGGGATAGCTTATCGAGGGCGGAGAAACCGATTGCAGGACGCGCAGCGGATGTATGCGTTGATTTTCGACCTTGACGGCGTCGGCGATGGCGAACTCTCGACCTTGCTGCGTACGCGCTTCGGGAAACCTGCAAAGCAGATGCGCAGCTTGCCTATGCCGACGTATCTTGTTGCAAGCGGGAAGGGGCTGCATGTCTATTACCTGTTCGATCAGCCGATTGACCTCTATCCGTCTATCAAGGCGCAGCTGAAGGCACTGAAGCACGACCTGACCTACAAGATGTGGGACTGGAAGGGAACAAGCAAGATAAAGAGTATACAGTATCAGTCCATTGTCCAATCGTTCCGCATGGTCGGTAGCGTGAACGAGAAGTACGGCAATGTTGTCCGCGCGTTCCGAACGGGGGAGCGTGTGACACTGGATACCATGAACGAGTATGTCATGGACAGCAAAAATCGCGTCTTACTGGACGAGCGGAAAATGCCAGGGAAAACGCCGATCAGCGTCGCAAAGAAAAAGTGGCCAGAGTGGTATCAAACACGAGTCGTTGATGGTGTGCCCAGTGTGGGACGGTGGGACATCGCGGGGAAAGTCAACGGAAAAGACCCCTATGCACTCTATCACTGGTTCTTGCAGTTTGCTCCGCAGATACTTGTCGGGCATCGGTACTTCTACATGATGTGCTGCGTCATTTACGCCTCGAAATGCGGCGTTCCCTATCAGCAGTTGCGGGAAGACATGAAAGCGGTATTCGAGCGTCTCTTGCAGATCGAGCACGATAATAACCCGTTGACCGAGCGGGACATGAAGTCCGCGCTGAAAATCTACAAGCGGGACTTTTATAACATCACGCTTGAGGACATCGAGCGTATGACGGGGCTGCGGCTGCCACGGAACAGGAGAAATGGGCGACAAAGGTCTGTGCATATAAAAATCATGAACAGTACACGAGATATTCTTTACCCTAACGGAGAATGGAGGAATAAGGACGGGCGACCGCCGAAAGGCGAGATCGTGCTGCGATGGCGTCTTGACCATCCACGCGGAAAAAAAGCGGACTGTATCAGAGATACGGGGCTGTCAAAGCCGACGGTCTACAAGTGGTGGGACTATGAGGACGCACAAGAAATGCTCGCTTTTGTGCAGCGATGGCGTGTCGATCATCCAGAGGGCGATGTAGAGGCGTGTGTCCGTGCGACGGGACTGCCGCGCGAAACGATCTACAAGTGGTGGGGCGCGCTGAATGAAGCCTTGCAAATAGTGGCAGATGAGCGAATCCGACAGATGGATGAAGCCCGCAGCGGTGCTTGAAAAATCTTCGTGACGGTGATATATTATATCTAAAGGCGAACGAGTAGAGCGCTTTAGGCAATGCAAAAACCCCCGTAGTAGGCGCTACGGGGGTTTTCTTACGCCGTTTTGGGTAGGTGGCTTATGCCTAGGGCTGGCTACCTAATTTTGTGCCGTCCGTCCAACCACTTGCAGATGAAATAGGCGATGACATCTGCCAAAATTGACGTTAGCACCGAGTAGAGCATCTCCACGACAATGCACCCCCTTCCTCTACCTGTATGGGGGTCGGTAGCCTGTTTAGTGTATCACGGTCTTGGTGGGATGAAAAGAGCCGCCTCAGATGGCGGTGGCTTTTTGCTTGACATTCTACTAAGAAAAGGATATAATCTAGTTAATAACTAAATACAAGCTAATCTAAAGGAGGCTAGGCATGAAACTCGAGGAGAAGGACATCAAAAAATTGGAGCGCGTCATGCGGAAGTTCGGCATAAAGAGCGCGGACGAGCTTATAGCCGTCATTGAGCGTGGGCAGCGGTTTGGCAAACACGGGGGAGGGCGTCCGCGAATCATTACCGACGAGAAAAGGCAGCAGATACTCGCCGCGAAAGCAAGAGGGGAGACGCTGCAAGCCGTCGCCGATCGGCATGGTGTGTCCGTGAGTACCGTCAAGAACATCCTGCGAGATCAAAAAGAACGGCAGCAGCCCGCACCTTGGGAAAAGTCCGAAGCAGTGCGGCGAGTTGAAACGGCAGCAGTGAAAATGCGGCTCTATGAGTACATCAATGAGCAAAAAGCCGTGAAGGAGGACGAGAGAGAACTTGCGCGGATTATCAGATGTGACCCATATGAACTGGTAGAAGCAATCAAAAGCCTAGAGGGCGAAGAGGCAATAAATGTCTCAAGAACCCTCGTCGGCGAGGTAGACACAGGGTACATGATCTACTATCTAGCCACAAAGAAGATATAAACTAGATAATAACTGAAGAAGCCGCCCGATATGGGCGGCTCTTGTTATTTTGTCGGTGCTTGTGATTTCTCGTCCTGATTCGCTGCGGCTGCGGTCATCGCTTTTGTGAAGTATGAACCGCGCTCGTTCTGGTTCTTAAGGAATGCGTCAAGACGTGCGTCATCGCCCTCCTCGTAAGGGCGACCATCACCAATGTTTTTGAGGACAATACCGCCGAGTTTAATCAAGTTCCGTGTGCGTTCTTTCCTCTCTTTTTCACGGCTTCGTGCTTTCAGCGTGGCAAGCCTGTGCTCCGCCTGTTTGATCTGTTCATCAATCGTCAGTCGCTTTGCCATCTTCATCACTCCTTTTCCTTGATTCTATCAGACGAGCGTGCTACAATCAAGGAAAATAAAACCCGACGAACAAAGAGAGGAAGGGCGCAATTACACAAACTTGCAGTTTGTATTGCGCTCTCCGAGGGGGAACGAAAGGAGCGCAGCGATATGGCAATCTACTATGCCAAGGTCAATATCATTTCCCGTGGCAAAGGTCGCTCTGCCGTCGCTGCCGCCGCTTATCGAAGCGGCGAAACAATCCGCAATAACTACGACGGCGTACTGCATGACTACACACGCAAAAGCGGCGTAGTCTATACGCAGATTCTTCTCCCGAAGAATGCGCCCTCTCGTTTTGCAGATCGGGGGACGCTCTGGAACGAGGTGGAGGCGGGCGAACGAAAGAACGGACGCCTTGCCCGTGAGGTCGTTCTTGCTCTGCCGCGCGAGTTCGGGCAGGAGGAACAGAAAGAGGCGGTCGCCGAATACTGCCAGACATTCACGGCGATGGGGATGATCGCCGACTATGCCATCCACGACAATGGCGACGGAAACCCGCACGCGCACATCATGCTGACCGATCGACCGCTGACAGCTGACGGATTCGCCAAGAAAAAAAATAGGGACTGGAACAAGGAGGAACTCGTCGAGGAATGGCGTGCTGCGTGGGCGGAAATCTGCAACAAACGCCTCCCGCAGCAGAAAAAAATCGACCACAGAAGCTATGAACGGCGCGGCTATAAGGAATGGTCTGCGTATGTGCATGAGGGCGTGGCGGCGCGGCAGATCGAGAAGCGCGGCGGCGTGTCCTACCGCTGCGAGATGAACCGCCGCATCCGCGCCGACCGTCGTGAAATGCGGCAGATCATCATGGAACGACAACGGCTGATAGAAGCAAAAAAACAACAGGAACAACAACGGCGTGAAGCGGAAGCGGCACGCCTGAAAGCATTGGAGGAAGAACGGCAGAAAAAAATAGCCGCTCAGGATGCCCTAGAAGCCCGTATACGGCGTTTAGAGTCCGAAGTGATAGTTCAGTATGGGACAGAGGATAAAAACGCGTACAGGGGCATTCTGGACAGCGAGAGAGCAGATCTTGAAAAAGCGGATAAAGAGATCGCTGCGGAAAAGGTTCATGTTGCGGAATGTGAGGAGAAAGCACAGGCAGCCACGGAATCTGCGGAACATCTACAGCATGAGATAGACAAGATGAGTCGGGCATGGTGGGGGCTGAAAAAGCATATCTACCACATGGAAGTAGACCCGGATGAGATTCGGGAGCGTGAAGAGACTGCGAAGAAAGAGCTGCAAGAAGCGGAGAGAAAGCTGTCCGCAGCGGAGCACCGCCGCACGTTGATACGTCGAAATATCGCTGATCGGCAGGAACGTGAGCGTGTGCAGCGAGGAATCGAGGCGACGAAAGCGAACGCCAAAGAGCGGCTGTCCTTGCAGTACTGGAAATATGACCTGACGGAGCAGATATTTTTAAGCGAGCGCGACACCATCCTTGCTGAAAAAGGACGGTGGTCGATGTCCGACACCATTGAAGTGGCGAAGAATATGCTGAAGATGGGGGAAACTGAGGATAGAGTAGCCGCTGCCATCCAGAAGCACGCCCCCGAATTGAGCTGTTTGTCGGAGCAGCAGCGGAAAGAATCGGCGAAGAGTATCATGCTGCAGGCGTCGGATCGACCGCAGCAGCCTAAAAAACGCACCATCCACATGTCGCGCTCTCGTTCTCGAGACGATGATAGGGGGAGAGGCGGTCGCTGATCGGCGCCGCTGCGGCGTGAAAATCGCAAAAATCAACGGCTGCGGAAAAAAATGACCGCCTAGAAGCCGCTCTAAGCCCTCTGTTTTGTGGTGGGGCATATCAAAGTATGCGGAAAATGGGGCTTTTCAAGCCCCTATATCCCATTGAGGGGGGGGGTCTCTAAAAATGTAAAATAACTGTATTGATAATCTAAGCCCCTATATCCCATTGTGGGGGGCTTGTCAAAAAGGTAAAA